>JAGCWB010000139.1 GCA_017962065.1 Bacteroidales bacterium | reverse complement strand
GCCGATAAGGGTCTGGCATTCCTGGATGCGCGGAGTATCGGCCGACGGGACATGGATTACATAGTCGTAGGAATCCATTTTGCAGGCATTCTCCCCTACCAGCGCAACGGCAGTAACTCCCTTTTTCCGGCAGGCATCCAGAGCCTGTACAAGATTCTCCGAATTGCCGGAAGTGGAAATGCCCACAAAAACGTCTCCTTCCTCTCCGTTTGCAATTATTTGCCTTGCAAAAACCTGATTAAAACCGAAATCGTTGCCGATAGCCGTGAGGATGGAAGTATCCACCGTAAGCGCCATTGCCGGAAGGCCGGTGCGGTTTAACCGGAACTTGTTCACAAGCTCTGCCGCCATGTGCTGGGCATCGGCCGCCGAACCTCCGTTTCCTGCCCACAAGCTCTTATTTCCGCGTTTATACGCCGCCACAAGAAGGTTGGCCACATCGGCAATCGTTTCCATCGCCTTTTCATCGGCCATCAAGGCCTCCTTAACGTGGGCCGATTCCCCTATTATTGATTTAACTTTATTTTTCGTTAATTCCATAGATTGCAAAGATAATAATTTTTCGTAATTTTGCATAATTATGGCAGACAGGAATCTTCCGATATACCTGTATACGGACGGGGCGGCAAGCGGCAACCCCGGCCCTGGAGGGTATGGCATCATTCTGCGCTGCGGCAGTTACGAAAAAGAACTCTCAGGCGGATTTGCCTGCACCACCAACAACAGGATGGAGCTTCTGGCCGTCATCCTTGGCCTGGAACAGATACGCTGGGAAAATGCAGAAGTACATGTTTGGAGCGATTCCTCCTACGTAGTCAAAGCCCTCAACGAAGGCTGGCTGGACAAATGGAAACGCACGGGCTTCAAGGGCAAGAAAAACGTGGACCTGTGGCTTAGGTTCGATGCTGCATACAACAGGCACCGGGTAGCGTTCCACTGGATTAAAGGCCATGCCGGACATCCGGAAAACGAGCGCTGCGACCGCCTTGCAGTATAAGCCTACCACCAACCCAACCTGCCGGAGGATACCGGTTACATTCAAGAAGAAAACACTTTAATATGAGTTTACCTAAATTAGTAGTGGGCATAACCCAGGGCGACAGCAACGGAATCGGCTACGAAGTAATTATCAAATCCCTGGCCGACGAAAGGATACTGGATTCATTCACCCCGGTAATCTTTGGCTCGTCAAAACTGATGGGTTTTTATCGTAAGACGCTCCATAACATCGGCCCCATGGACATAAATGTCATCGGCTCCGCGGCCGATGCAAAGCAGCGCAAGATTAACCTTGTGAACTGCCTGCCGGACAATATCTACGCCGAGCCCGGCCAAAGCACGCCGGAAAGCGCCAAAAACGCCATTGCAGCGCTCAGCGCAGCCGTCAAAGACCTCAAGGAAGGCCAGATTGACGTGCTTGTAACAGCGCCCATCAATAAGCGCGCAATGAATGCCGAGGGCTTTTCAAACACCGGCCACACGGAGTACCTGCAAAAGGAGTTCGGCGTGGACGATGTAACTATGATTATGGTAAGCGACCAGATCAAGATTGGCGTAGTTACCGGCCATATTCCCCTGCGTGACGTACCCGGCAGCATTAGCAAAGAAGCCATTCTTGGCAAGCTGCGCATCATGAAGAAATCATTGGAGCGCGACTTCGGAGTGCTTGATCCCAAGATTGCTGTTCTTGGCCTTAACCCCCACTGCGGCGACGGCGGCCTGCTTGGCGACGAAGAGCAGAACATCATCCTCCCTGCCGTACAGGAAGCCCAGGCCGAGGGTATCCAGGCTTTCGGTCCATATTCCCCGGATGGTTTCTTCGGCCTTGGAAACTACAGCCGCTTCGATGCCACCCTGGCAATGTATCACGACCAGGGCCTTGCCCCCTTTAAGGCACTTGCCTTTGCCGATGGCGTAAACTACACAGCCGGACTTCCCATAGTACGCACCTCCCCGGACCACGGCACAGCCTACGACATGGCCGGCCGCGACGAAGCCGACCCCCGCTCGATGATGAGCGCCATCTACACCGCCATAGACATCTTCCGCAAGCGCCTCCAATACGACACCCTGCAGGAAAACCGCTTGAAAGAGAAGTAGGAGCAGCTAAGAGATCTGCGAATAGTCTTTTGAGACGTATTTGTCTTTTCTAAGCTCGGCGGCCAGAACGGCGTTGCCGGGCTTTTCTAATGTGGGATCCTGATCCAGGATGTGCTGGGCATAGCCTCTGGCGTCGCTTAGGATAAGGCCGTCCTTTGCCAGGGAGGCTATGTTAAGCGTTATTGGAAGGCCGCTTTGCTGGGTGCCTTCAAGGTCTCCCGGGCCGCGGAGTTTCATGTCTTCCTCGGCCAGTTCGAAGCCGTTTTCCGTGGCGCACAAAAGGTCCAGGCGTTTAAGGGATTCCTTGGAAACTTTGGTGCCGCGCATCAGGATGCAGTCAGAGCGCTCTGCACCGCGTCCCACTCGGCCGCGCAGCTGGTGCAACTGACTAAGACCAAAGCGTTCTGCGCTTTCGATAACCATTACGGAAGCGTTGGGGACGTCCACGCCCACCTCAATAACAGTAGTGTAAACCAATATGTTGGCGCTCCCCGCCACAAAGGCGTCCATGTTGAAATTCTTTTCCTGCGGAGTCTGCTGTCCGTGCACTATGGCTACCTTGTACTGAGGCATGGGGAATGCCTTTACAATTTCCTCATATCCCAGTTCCAGGTTCTTGTAGTCCAGTTTTTCGCTCTCGAAAATAAGCGGATACACAATGAAGGCCTGCCTGCCTTTGGCAATCTCGTCCCTTATGAAATTGTGCATTGCGTGGCGCTTGTTCTCCCCGACGCACATTGTGGTAACGGGCTTTCGGCCCGGTGGCATTTCGTCAATAACGGAAACGTCCAGGTCGCCGTACAAAGTCATGGCCAAAGTTCGCGGAATAGGGGTTGCAGTCATAACAAGCACATGAGGCGGGACGCCTTGCCAGCCCTTGTTCCACAGCCTTGAGCGCTGGTCCACGCCAAAGCGGTGCTGCTCGTCAATTATTGCCAGTCCAAGGGCCTTGAACTGGACGGTATCTTCTATTAAAGCATGGGTGCCGATGAGTATACCAATGCTGCCATCCTGTAGGCCCGCATGTATTTCGCGCCTGTCCCTGATGCCTGTGTTACCGGTCAGGAGCGCACATTTTACGCCAGTTGGTATGAGGTATTTTGCAATATTTGCAAAGTGCTGCTGTGCAAGTACTTCCGTTGGCGCCATTATGCAGGCCTGATAGCCGTTTCCAACGGCAAGAAGCGCACTTAAAACAGCCACCATGGTTTTGCCTGAGCCCACGTCTCCCTGAAGCAGGCGGTTCATCTGGTGACCGCTGCGCATATCTTCGCGAATCTCCCTTATCACCCTTTTCTGTGCTCCTGTGAGTTCATACGGAAGGGAGTTGTAGCAGGCGTTGAATGGTTCTCCCACTGCCGGCATGTTCAGGCCAACGGCGTTCCGGCTTCTTATGTACTTTTGCTTAAGGAGCGACAGCTGCAGAAGGAAAAGTTCCTCGAATTTTAGCCGATATGAAGCCTTGGCAAGGGCATCCTGATCCACCGGAAAGTGGATTT
>JAGCWB010000138.1 GCA_017962065.1 Bacteroidales bacterium | reverse complement strand
GGGGGGCGGAAAAATAAATAACGATTATGGGCAGGGGTTTTACTGCAGTGAGAATCTGGAGATGGCCAGGGAGTGGGCGTGTACGGACAAGCCCACGGCATTTGTGAGCCACTATGCCTTTGAGCCGTCCATTCCGCTTAAAGTAATAAATCTGGACAAGCCACCGTATCATGTCCTGAACTGGCTGGCTATACTGCTTAAGAACAGGACGTTCGATCCTAAGCACGCGTTGGCACAGGAAGGGAAAGAATACATTCTGCAAGAGTTTCTGCCCAATACGCAGGATTACGATATTATTTACGGATACAGGGCCGATGATTCTTATTTCGGCATTGCCTCCACTTTCCTGTCGGGCGGGCTTTCGCTGCAACAACTGCAATATGCCCTTCGCCTGGGCCTGCTGGGAGAACAAGTATTCCTGCAAAGCAGCAAAGCGTTTGATGCGCTGGTATTTGTATCGGCCGAGACTGTCGATAAAAGCATCTACCTTCCCCGCCGGAACGCGCGCGACGCCAAGGCCAGGAGTACCTTCCAGCAGATGGTGCCCGCAAAGGAAGGAATATTTATTTTGGACATACTTAGAAATCAAATAAAAAACGACGATGCACGCTTACGATGAAAGTTATCTGGCTGAGGCCAAGGACCACCTGGGGGATATGTTCGACTATGCGGTGAACACTTTGGGGATGGAGATACGGGACATTTTCGAGCGATTTGCGTACAGCGGCACGGGAGAGATGTTCGAGTACGGGCATCCGCTTTTCCTGGCGGGGATGTGCGGAAGCGACCTGGCGCGAAGGGTGCTGGAGAATACGGGCCGGCCGGGGCCTTATCCGGACTACGTATTCACGGACTACAGCCAGGAGTACTGGGCCGGATGGGCTCTGGCGCATTTTCAGTGGTACAGCGGCATAAGTTTCAAGGACATAGACCGTTACGGCCTTCCTATAGAGGAGGTCGTAAGGATGTACTATCCCCTTCATGAGGCCGATATAAGCAAATTCCTGGACATAGCCGGCCAAAGGGTGCACGTGCCGGAGCCGCAGCTTAAGGAGATAAGAAAGGAGGCCGATATGACTCAGGCCCGTCTGGCCCAGCTGAGCGGCGTGCCGCTCAGGCTTATCCGCGCCTATGAGCAGGGCACCATTCCTCTCTCCCATGCCGAGGCCGGAACTGTGGGCCGGCTGGAGAGGGTGTTGAGGAGGAGGCTAGTGTAAGGGGGACTACAACCAGTCGGTTCCATCGGGAAGGGCCTTTATAGTCCACTTCCAGCCGGATCCCTTGGGCACTACATTCTCATAGTTCGCCTGAGTTTTTATGGCAGGGTTCAGCCATATCTCGCCGCTATGAGAAACATTATTCACCCAGTTGGTAAAATTAGTCGCCGAATAAGTGGCAGCGTTGAGCTTAATTAGCCTCAATGATGTACAACCCATAAACATCTGCTGATAGTATCCTTTACCGGCAGCCAGTGTTTCTACCTGAAGGTAAGGGGCAACCTCCAGACTTGTACAGTCTTTGAACATATTACGATAACACTTATCGGCAAGAGTTGTCGCCGGAAGTTCCGGAACGCCAGTTAGGCTGGAACACCCCTCAAACATAGACTTGAAACAGGAATCCTGACATTTGAGCATTGGAATAATAAGCTCAGACGCGTCTGTGAGGTTAATGTGTTCCTTGAGGAAATTGATAAACGAATAGCTTCCAGCGTACCCGGCTGCCGTGTCAAAATTGTCACCAAACATTATTGAGCCGATGTTACCGCCCACTGAGAATTTTCCGTCCCTGGCAGTTTTGGCAGATCCCGGCTTATAGCAATAGAAGAAATAATTATTATCGCGAGTCCAGTCGGTATATGTCTTGACAGATCGCCAGGCTACCTTATGATTGCGTCCAAGTACAATTTCCTCTCCATCGGTATATGACACCCAACCGGTCTCGTCCAAGTTATATTCCAACTCGTAAGGCCCTCCTTTTTTTCCGCTACTAGTTACAAAAGAGACAATGCAGCCATCGGGCTCATCGGGATCGGCCAATACCCAGAAATGTCCCTTAATCTCGTCGGAGACATTTTCAAAAGAGTCGTGTCCTTTGATAAAGTACTCGTTAGCCACCCATACTTCCGACGCACTCTCGGTCTGGTTTGATTTGAAGAAACTGGAGAAAGTGCGCCATCCGTCATCTTCGTCAAGGGACAGATACTCATCAATCGTTAGCGTACGGATAAACTGGAAGGATGTTTTTCCAAGGTATTCCTCATTATCAGAGATTGACAGCCCTGATACCACCGGCAGATTGTTATTTGGAGCATCATTATCAGGCGTGAGAGTTTGCGCCTCGGCCTCAATTTTGAATTCCAGAGGGAACATGGATTCCGGAAGGTCGGCGGGTATAGAAACTTGGATTTCCTGCTTGGTGCCCTTCGTAAGCGGAACCTCCGGAGTAACGCATTTCACATTCATCGTCTGCTTCTTCTGCAGGCTTATTTCCACTTCTCTATATAGCGGATACTCCTCGTGGGTGTAAAGGTTACGGCCGGTAATCTTTATCTTCTGAGTTTTGGTTTCGCTTCCTGAAACCACGGTGTTGAACCGGATAATTCTGAATCCGGGTTCTCCACCCCACTCTTGTGCCGCAGGATAGAAGGCATGGACTTCATTGCCCACGTCGTCATAAAGAATAAGGATATCGTCCTGTCCTTCTCCAATTGGCACCAGTTCCACAGACACGGCACCCCAGTCAAGGTTTGGATCTGGCGAGTTCACGTCGTTGAAGAAGCGGGCGTAGAGATAATAGTATCCTTCATCGTTGGGGCCGGTGTATGTCCTGGACATAAACGGCTCCACCACAAGGCGCGTCTGGCCATTGGATATATCGGACAGATGCTTCATTGATATATCGGCCGATATATCCTCGGCGCCGGATGAATTGGCCGCCGCCTCGGGAGAAGATACGCCGATTGAAGATATACGGTTGAGCTGGATATTGTACCTGAAGTTCCTGTAGATGGGATAGTACTCATACACTGACTCATAGTTCACCACCTTGGTTTCCATCAGGTCCAGACGGTAATAATAATACTCTTCATCCGAGCCAAAACGGCCGCGGATTATAACGAATGTGGGTTCCAGATTGTCGTTTGGAATACACCGCTCATATATATAAAATCCCTGATTCGGATTATTCTTGTCGTATCTGATAACCCTGCCGCCGCTTAGCTCCGGATTTTCAAAATCCTCGGCGTCGGGAATAACATGGTCAAACTCCACTGCAGGTGAAAGATTGCCAAGATAATTTATTTCGTCATCAAGGTTTTGGAAACTGCACCTTTCGTAGCCGCTAAGGCGGTATATTTTGTTACCGTGCTCGTCTTCGTAATCACCGTAGGCATCCCAGCTTCCAAAACCGAACGGATCGTCGCTGGTGCCGACATTGCTGCGGTATGGCACAACAGAGCCTTGTTTGGGATAATGTATTACCGCATAGCTGAACAACTCAAAACCGTCCTCAGCGGCAGTAGCGTCAGTAACCTGAATCTTGGCGTAGTTGCGAATCAGCGGAATATACTCAAAGAATTTAGCCGTTTCGGCAGACGGGAGATATGAACCGGTAGCAGGGTCAAACTGAGACTGGTTGTTAATTGTCAATTGGTGAATGTACGGCACCATCAATTTCTGCCAGTATGCCTGCTTTTTTTCGAATGACAGCATACCGGGAAGTATCTGATAAGAGTAAGAGCCAGTAACCAACTGATTTTCGTCTACATTCCCAAGGAAGTGCACGGTACGCTTACTGTCGGAAAGTTCCAGCTGTACGCGGAATGAATACATATTAACCTCTGTCACGCCGTCCGCTAGCGGATAATTGGGAATGTCGCTCACCTGAACCGGAGTCAGAACGGGATCTCCATTATCATCGGTAACCACCTCGGCTTTTCTGATGTACTTTATACTCTGGCTGCTACCGCAAACTACAATATACAGTTTGTCCGGATCAAGATACTCTGTTCCGGTTAATAATCCATCGCTTCCATTGTCAATGCCCTTGGTGGGGAGTGCCAGTTGCACATCCGGCACAGAGAAGGTAATGGTTACGGGCATTCCCTCCAGGGAAGGATCCATACCACAGATATTGCCCTCCTCTTCCAGAGTGGACTTGCAGGCCAGCAGGGCCAGCATTGCTGTCAAATATGCCAGAAAACGTCTCATCCCAGTTTATCTCTCTTTATCACCCCAAACAAAAATTGTAGGATCTGACTGTCTTGGATCGACGGTATAGCCGTCCACGCTGTCCCAGTACCAGGAATCGTAAACACAGCGAAGAAGCGCCGTCGAACTACCGCTGTCGCTTACATTTTCTCCGGATACGGTTATAGCGCCATTGGCCGACCAGTACGTACTGTTGGAGAACAACCGTTCAAACGCCTTTTTATCCGAAAGCTGAGCTATGAAGTGAATCTCGGCCTTGGTAGGAAGGCGCCAGCGTCCTGCCGGAAATCCGTCCTCCTGATAAGCTGCACAACGGTACTCGGCAAATTCTTTTGTAATATCACCGAAATAGACGCCGCCATACTCAGTACCACCAAACTTGGAAGCAATGCGATAACTGGGAGCCAGCATATTCTCCGTACGCGTGGACTTTTCTGTGGGATAGTACCATTGCAACTTTCTTGGAGAATCTCCATAAAGTGCGGTTGCCTTATTGAAACCAGTTCGCTGATATACTCCGGGCTCTGTCTCAAAATAAACAGCGGAAGTGTTCATAGTTGCAAGGATGGACACATTGTTCCACCTGTCCGCTGCCGTATTACCATCAACAGTATATATATATAATTGCGGATAGCGCTGCTCATTGTCCAAATTATTGACCTTCGTCTCTCTAGGATCTCCTATCACAAATTCAGAGCCGGCAGGAAGAACCGTAACGTGTATATCAAACATATCCTTGCTGCCACCGGTGTACCACACAGTCTGCCACTGACACTCACGCTTGGCATTTGAGGTGGTCAGCTTAAAGAAATCGTCTTCAGACACACTCTTCTCCTTCTTGTCATATCTGACATGGCGTCCGCCATTAATATACACATAGCCCCATGGATACTCGGACCAGGGGATTGAGCCAGTTTCATAGCCATAAGGATTGTCGGCGTCGCCTTTTCTCTCCACTATCTCCGTATCCCTGTTGCGGATATTCTCTATGTAGATACCCGGACGCTGCACAATTGTAATATGCCTTAGGTACTGAGAATATGTATGGGACGTGGGGTCGTCCATAAGGTCTGTATGATTAATGTCCAGCTCAATGGTATAAGGGGAATAGTCAAAGTCCGCCTTGGTGTAATCGTTCTCAAGAGGATGCTCCAGAACAATTGACGTAGAAGTGTTCCGGAGCCAGTTTTTAGGCTCGTATTGTTCACTTCCGGCAGGCTGGTTACTGTAATCCAGGTAATATGCGTCCTCGTTCTGCTTCTTCCTTACCCAGGCATGCAGGTTTGTATCGTACTTATTTAGCGGATGGTCTTTTAGCTCTCCATAGAATGGTCTTGTTGCAGTAACGTTGTCCAGGATAATTGCCACATTATGGCTGGACAGGAACGGAACCGTGAGAGTTTCCATATTGTTAATGTCCCACGACGACTGATCAAGGGACAGGTAACGTGCCTTGCTGATTACTGCGTATTTGTTAATGGCCAGCGACTTGTTCTGCCAGTCAAGAAGATAGCAGGTAGGGTCAAGCACAGCCTTTCCTTCATCGGTCTCCGAACCCAGAATTGAAACATCCAGATAAAAGCCATACCAACTGTTCCTCTTGAGCTCGTTGAAGGGCATATATACCTTATAATAATACTTACGCCTGTCGTAAGAATAGTGCTCGTCCGGTTCCCTGCGCCAGTCCATTTCCAGTTTGAAGTATGGTCCCTCCGGAGGCAGTCCCTGGGTGTAATCTATCTGCGAATGGTCTGGCAAGTCACCGGACCAGTGCGTGGGATAGGAGTACATAGGCCATGTCTGGTAATATGTCTTTTCACCAGCACCGGTATCAACCGTTTCAGTGGCAAGATACGGAGTGCCGTTTTCCTTAACATACGTACGGGCCGCCGATTTATAAGAGAAATACTCTTGGTCGGGATCCTCTCCACCAATCAGGACCGATTTGACGCCCCATACCAGATATATACGCATGGTGTGCGGAACAGGAGTCCACACTTCGTCGGGCTCATTCAGGCTTTCATCATGCTTGAGCTCTACCCTGCTGGCCACGTTTAAGGCTATGGTAAGCTTGGAAGCCAAACGTGTTACTTCAATATCTCCCACAGCATTGGGATCGGAGTCGGGATTGTATGTAATTACAGTCCGGCCATCCATCAGGAATTGGGGCTGGATGTAATTCTCCTCCTCCTGGGCAAAATCCGTGATTATCCTCCTGGCTGCAATCTCTGCCGCCGATGTTTGGGAAAGGTCATCAACATATCCCCTTTCAAAATTAACCAGGGCATATACGGTTGCCTTAAGGTCATTAGCATCGGTAAAGATTGTTCCTATGACGTCTTTCTTGATTACCAGGTTGAACGTTGCCTCCCAACTGCCGGGTTGCATAGGATCATCGCTAAGTTCCTTCCTAATATGGAATACCGCATCCACATCATCGGCCGGAGCAGCTCCGGGGTAAAACAGGAAATCGACGGATTTAATAAGATTCTCGTTAAAAGCTTTAACGCCGTCTTTTTCTCCGGTCTCATCCGGAGCTTTGGTAAGGAGATCCGGATTGTCGCATCGCACCGTAAGGCTTATGCCGGGCTGTCCGTCAAAAGAAGGAACGGGCTCCCTTGCACACCCTATAAGCAGGAGCGCAAAACACATAAGCATTACAATATGGACAATTCTCCTTATCATCTATTGTTGCCAGTTCTTTTTCAGTATAAACCTATAGTAGTCAATAGATTCGGACCCCAGGTCTATATATCGTCCGTCCTGGGTTTCAACACTAAAGTGGAGGTCTATATAATTCCCTTCCAGCTGCTGGTCCGTATAAATTTCACGGGCCGCCGGATTGCATTTTATCTTTATAGGGATAATGCAGTCTTCAATACGTCCGTTAGCCGGATTCTGGTAATTGGGATAAATGGTCGCAGTGGCCGGACTAACCGATATTGCATTGGCTATAACTTGACCGCTATCGTTTCCTGGGACAGGAATCACATGCAGGGTGCCTCCCACAGGAGTTGCAATAATGATGTCTCCTTCGAGGACATTCTCACGTTCCTCATCATCTACCTCAATGGTATGCCAGAAAGATACGTCATAAAAGTCACCGGCCTGAACCTTTTTGAAACTGGGAATTGGAGTCTCAAAAACGGTAAAACGACGTATGACATTCACAGACATAGTGGTAAAGTCTTCATAGTAGGCTTCCCACTCCCAAGGAAGCACAACCACCTTAAGTTCAAGTTTCATTGTTTCCTCTACAAAGCAGGCATACACTATCCATGTATGATTGCGTGAGAAAACATCATTAGCATCCATTGAGAACCTGGCAACAAGATTCTCTGAATCCTGGCTAATACGGTAAACAATCTTCCCGCTTATGGTCTTGTCCGTTTCCCTTAAATATATAGGGCCGATCTGCGAGTCGGCGGAAATAGCCTGGTCAAGCCTTGATTCATAATTCTCGGCCGATTCAGTTTCATTCCCAAAACCGCGGAAGAAAAGCAGTTCCGGATCTTCCACAATGGAAAGCTTGTCATTAGGGATCAAAGGATCTCCGGAAGAATCCTGAATTGTTGCATTCAGTGGAATATATTCGGGAGAGGCGCCCAGGTCAAAAGACTGGGTTGTGAACAGGCGCTCCGAAGATGCAATCTGGCAGTCTCTGCCGAAGCTTGTGCCGTCAAACTGAATGCTCATTATCCGGCATTCATCATTACCTACCACCGCGGGTTCTCCGTCCTTTGCCGGAATTCCCTGCTGGCAGAAAACAAAGCGTATCTTGGATACGGCCCTGGTAAGTTTAAGCGCATTATTGGCAGTAACGTTAAGGACAGGATAATCTCCCGAAACATCAGTTTCTTTCAGTACACCCGACATTGGAAGGCCAGCCTCAGGAACAGCCTTAGTAAGGGGCAAGTTGCCGCCTATTGCGTTAACCTCCAGCTGGTCCAGATGGTCTCTTGTTGTGCTCTGATCCAGCGTTTCGGTTACAGCCGAGGCTGCATTTGCAACCGCATAAACATCTACCTTAGGACGAGTGCTTGCTGTAAGCAACGCAAACATTTGCGGAGACAAGGGCAGGCCGAAGCGGGTTACGGCACCGTTGGGCAGGCCGGTATTCTCAAAGCCCTCAATGCTACTGTCGAACTTATTGTAAGTTATGAGCTCTCCGCTCTCCGAAAGGAACGCCCAAATCTGAAGGGAAGTAATTTTCAATTCCTCCGGGATGGAATTTACGGGGCCTGTTTCGGCGCGGGTCATTGTGGCGCCGGGAATGTAAAGAGACACGGTGAGCTCCCCGTCTGTGCGCCCGAACTGTTCTCTCTTGCAGGATACAGCCGACAACATAAGAACAAATGCTGCCAGAACAATTAATATATGCCCTATCCTGCTCACTTTCAATTAAAAATCTAATACTATCCCCTGAGGCGTAAGCTGGACCCATTTCATCTCGGCCACTACGCCCACCTCCAACTGTGGGGAATGAAGGTCAGGGACCGTAGTATAGGCGCTGCGGACGCCTTCCACTGTCACCCTCAAGTTTGTTTTCATATCCTGGCTGAGAACGCTTTCACCTGCCGGCGCTTCCAACGTGCCGGCCAGATAAAACTTGCACCGAGGATAAATTTCGCCCTGCTGACAGGTAATCTTGCGACCTGTGTTATTCTTGAACTCAAGAGCAAAATGAACTGGAGCGTCTGTCACCGTCTGCAAGGCCAGGGTCTGTACAAAACCAGAAGTTGAACCAATCTGGATACCAAGCGGAACCACATTGTCATAAATATAACGACCTTGCCCGGTTCCCGGCTGGAGTCTGAAATCAACGTCCTTCTGGTCTCCAATAATAACACCCGTGAGCGGGCATTCCTTAATAAGATTCATGGCCTCTTCACCTGGAATCGCAAGACTAAGCTCCAAAAGCCCCACGCCATACTGCAGAGGATCTTCTATGGCAACAGACTGAGTAAAAGAGCTAACTTCTCCGCCATCGGTATAGAAGTTCAGAATATCGGTCCAGGTTTCATTGTCAGAGACATACTGACGGTTCACCTTCTCATCATTAGAAGTCCTGACCGAACTGTTGGAATAATACCACAGGGATGGCGGATAGCAATATGTAGACGGATCCACAAGGGAAATGTTTACTCCATTGATGAGCCTTATAAACTGTTTTCCGTTCCACCAGAATCCCAGGGCCCCTTCCGGAATCCCATAAGATGCCGGAAAGGATGTGCCTGCAACATTGAGTGCGGCAGAGAGAGAGTTTAAAGCCTGACTGATAAGGGCAATTTCCTGTGTCAGTTCCACACTCTCGAATGGAATCTTGACCAGGGCAGTCAGGATGTCGTTTCTTATCTGGTCAAATGTGGGGTATGAACAGGCAAGAATGTTTTGCCCTCGCTTAACGGAGTCATAAACGCCCAGGATCGACGCGTTTTGTGAACTCCCCATCATTGACATAATGACATTCAGCTGATCCAGAAGGGCGTCGGCGGTAGCTACGATTTCCGAGAATTCATCCACGCCTTCCACCGTGCCAAGGATTGGCTCCAGATGAAAAGAGATGTCGTCCGATCCGGAAGGATCATCCAGTCCTTCCGGATTCAGGACGCCATAAGTGTGCTTGTTGTCTTTGGTTGCGTTTTCTCCCATATCCGGGGCTTTTCCGTATACAAGGACACGGTTCATTCCGTTGGGAACAAATGCGCTTCCAAAAAGATGGGAATTGTTTCCCGCAACAAGGCCGGACTTGCTTATACCGGCATTTCCCAGGACAACATTCTGAGTCCCAAGACGGGAATCCGATGGCTCAACACGGGAATACTCAGTGTTAAAAGGAACAACATACATATCCTCAATGCCGCGGAAAACTCCACCGGACTGGGTTATGTCTGTTGTCATCTTGGTGGTTTCTCCCCTTCCAGGTACGACGTTCTTTAGGGACATCAGCAGAGTAAGGGAACGGCCACCGTCGGGAGTTTCACCGGTGTTGTCAAGACGCGCACAAGCGCCTGCTGCCCATATAACTGATATGAGCAGGCAGGCGTATTTTAAAAGCGCGAATCTTGACATCATATAAGAGAAACTACAGAGCCACTTCGTAGTCTATACCCTGAGTCCACTCGAGGTCAACTGAAAGACCAAGGGACATCTGGGAAGCGCGAAGGTCGGGAACGGAATAGTACGCATTCTGCAGGGATAACTCACCAATCTTGAATGTCGCGGTGGTCATAAAGTCCTGAATGAACACGCGGGCAATCTTCTTGGACTGTCCTGCCTTCTTCCCGGCGGGAACACTTTCAGTGTCCACACCATACACGGGAGGAATCTGGTGATCTTCGGGCCATACAAGAGCACTAACCTTTTCAGGAATGGTTGAAGGCTTATCCAATTTTCCCACCAAATAGAAGACTCCACCCTGGGGAATAAGGTTGTCGCGGCCGTAGAATGCCTGTCCGCCGTTAACGAATTCCAATGCTACATATACATCATTCTGTTGAGCGACATCTCCGCCGTTAGACGAATTGTAATTGTCGTAAACAATCGTGTAGTTAGGATTAGAGACACCTGTGCTTGGAACGGCAACAGCATTTGTGGGGATAGAATGGTCGTAAATAACACCGTCAAAGAGAGAAAGGTTATTATCAGTTATGCCCTCGTAATTTCCTGCAGCTGTATACTTTCTCACAAACTGCCAGTTCATCCTGGGATTCACGCCGCCCACAAGGACACCACGAAGCCTAAGATCTGCCGCGCTGGCGTTAATTGTCCTATTCTCTTCTTTGTTATTTGTGCACGCTTTGCGGTTATCCTGGAGAGTTGTTTCAGTATATTTAACTGCAGTTTTGAGAAGGGCAACGCCGTAGTTAATGCCGCATGTAACGGCTACACCGCGGGTATCACTTGCCACCTTGCCGGGAGAAACCCAGCCGGCAGTAGTCCAAGTATTATCGTCGTTCCATTTGCTTACACCATCGGGATAACTTGCAACTGTAACATCGTTTGAATTGGTGCGGATAGGACTGTTTACATAATACCATAACTCTGCAGGATAGAGATACTTCCTGGGCTCAAACTCAGTCATATTTGGATTGACCAGAGGTTTGTTGGGATGGTGGTAGAAGAACTCATCCTCCGTTGCGACCTGACCTTTTTTGGGGGAGCTTGCAGGATGGGTATCACCATTTTTCACAAAACCAAGTTGGGCCGCACCTTCAGGAATGCCGATGTTCTGGAACGGATGCTTGTTGAGTTCCATGGCATGAGAATAATAGTTGGTCCAATCGACTTCTGTGATAACCTGATTGCTGACAGCCAAAGAATGAACTGTTTCAACCGGTTTGAAATCACCTGCGGAATAACCTGAGGGAGGAGTAGAGGTCGGTGAATAGAAAAACACCTCTGCCCTATCCAGAATGACCTCGGCAAGGCGCCTTGCATTTGCCTCATCTACCGTTGTAGGATCGGCATTAGCTGAGGCATAAATAATTTTATACATATCAATGATCATCTGCTTTACAGCTGCAGATGAACCGGCACGATACTCTCCGTTTTTGATGTATGTAAACTGATAATAGCACTTTCCAAGAACCTCCTCAAGACCTGCCAAATTGTGATCTATTGAAGTATCACCAGCACCATATCTTGTGGTGCCGGGGTATTTCTCATTCTCATATTTGTGACCGTAATCTGCCCATGATACCGGCGGAACAGGTGTGGTTTCTCCTCCAATTGTTACGGTACTGGCCCCTACAGACTGATGGAGAATGTTATTGATAATAGTTATCATCAGAGCGGCCGTCTGGTCGTATTGATCTACTTTAGCTTGGGTGTCCAGAATCTTCTGGGCAGCGATTATGGTATTTGAAGGAGTATCACTAATAACTGTGTATTTTTTAGATGTTTGTGACACAGTGTAACTGCCTTCGTTGGTTCCGCCATAATCTTCACTCTTAGAGCCGTCTCCCTTTGTTGCTTTGCCATAGAACATAACGGCATCCACACCAACGGGTATAGACAGCTGAAGAATACGCTTGGAAGCTACTGTTCCGGGCGAGTTATCACCGGTGTAGTTATTGTTGTTGTTATTAATAATATTGCCATCGTCATCAACGGCTCCGTTGTTATTGGCATTGTCAAGGCCACCTTCGGCAAAGAAATAGTCAAAGTTAAAAGTTTTCTCTGCCACTGCATCGGTTGCCAATACGTAAGGAATCTTGGTAGCGTCATCCTCATCATAGATGTTTGTTTTGTAAACAAACAAGTAAGCATCTTGAATACCGCGGAAGTTCTCGTTCAGCTGAACCACATCCGCTGTCTGCTTGGTGGAGGGGGCCGACGTAATGTTCAGAACGAACTGCGTTGTGACCTCCTTGACGCCGGTTTCTTGGACGTCGTTAAGGCCGGCAGGCTCTCTCTGGCAAGCCAGGACCGCGAGAATCATTGTTCCCGCAAGGGCCAAATTAATTAGTTTCTTCATGATTTGAAAATTAATGAGTTAATAAAATTGATAATTGAATTTTCAGTTAAAAATCTATTTCCCATCCGGGCATTTCGTTCCAGTTAAGGCAAACGCTTGCGCCCACGTATGGTTCTCTGGGTACCACGCTGCCGTCCGGCAGGATATTGGCCCTTATCAGCTTAAACTGACCGGGCCTGAGCGGCACTTTCACCGAAAGTACGGTTTCCGTAATGCTGCCGTCGGAGCATGTGATGTATATAGTGTATTTCCAAAGTGCCTCATCGGCCACGGTGGAAACGTAAGGGTCGTCTGTTTCTATAACAGTTTTGGTGTCGTCCACGTCCTTTGACGGGAAGGTTACTGCGCAGAAGCACATAAATACGCCGTCATTCACTTTAACTTCATCGGCCTGCACCTGAGGCGTGAAATTGTAGTAGTACGTGCTGTCGGCCAGATTGAATCCGTTGGCAAAGCCGGAGGCGAATACTTTGATGTCGCGTATGCCGCTGCCAAGTGTGTCCAGAGCAATGGAGCTGGCGCAGTTAACCATGTACAGTTTTACGTCGAACTGCTGGTCTATGC
Organism: Bacteroidales bacterium; assembly: GCA_017962065.1. Taxonomy (GTDB): domain Bacteria; phylum Bacteroidota; class Bacteroidia; order Bacteroidales; family UBA932; genus Cryptobacteroides. The sequence continues at coordinate 12,323 of JAGCWB010000138.1, read as the reverse complement.
CCTCCTTGATATCCATGGGCAGACGGGCGCTGAATATGCCGGTGTTATGCGACTTGATGATGTTCTCCACGCTGTTTACCGGCTGCTCCAGATGGGAGGTATGGCATTTTTCCATGCCGATAAGATTCACATCCTTGGGGGCCGGAGTGCCATCCGGGTATGTGGGCTGAAGGTTAGCCACAGCCACGTGCATATACTGGCGGACGGGAATGTAAAGGGTGTAGCTGGACTGGTTTGCGTCCATGATGTGGGACTCGTTGTGAAGAATAACGGAGTCTTCCTTTACGTCGTAGAAAGAGAGGTTAACATCGTGGGCATAGTCGGTGAAAATGCCGCTCAGATGCTGTTTGAGGGCTGTTGCAGTGGCCGAGAGTTCAACCTGGGTAGAGAGTTGGGTTTGCAATTCCGTGGTCATGTTGGTAACCAGGCGAAGCTCGTAGTCCAGATGGTAATCGGTTTCGCAATCGCTCATATCCTGGTCAATAAGGCTGCAGCTGCTTGCAAATGCAACCAGTATCGATATGGCTATATGTCTTAGGCGAAACTCCATCCTACTTCTCCTTCATTGCTTCTACCCAAGCCTCGTACTCTTTTCTTGCGGGGCCGTAAATTTCTATGCCTTCAAGGTTCTGTTTTGCCTCCACCGAACCGTTTTTGGCTGCGGTCTTTATGAGCTCAATGGCCTCTTTTTCGGCCTCACCGTCCTTGCTGTCCAGGGCGGTGAAGTACAGGGCTATGCCGTAGGCGTTCGCTGCCTCGGCGTCCTGCAGGGCGCGTTCTTTCATTGCCGGATTGGCATTCAGGGCACGTACTGCATCGTGATACCTCTTTGCTTTGAGCAGAGGCAGTACCTTGTTGTTGTAATCTTCCGTTACCGGGTCCGGAGCGTTGTTGTAGTACACACGGATGTAGCCGGAGTTGCGCTGATCGGCCAGGAAGTTGTCCCTCACGTAGTTGTACAGGGCGTCATTGGCCTTTATCAGTCTTTCGCGCTTGTCCGGATCCTGCTCGCCGGCCATTATTTCCTTGAGCTTTTCGCTGCCTTCCGAAGCATTCAACTGGGCCTTGAACCAGTCCCAGGCCTCTCCTTTGCCGATCGTTTCAAAATTGCGTCGGCTTAATCCGGTGCTTTGGCTCAGATAATCGGCCACAACTTTGGCGCGCCTTACGGAAAGGGTGTCGTTGCGGTCCTGGGGGCCTTCGATGGAGGCAAGACCCACGATTGAAACGAGCATCTCGCTGGTGCGTTCATCGGCCTTTATGCTGCTTATGGCATCCGTGAGGGCGTCAAGGACCTGACCGTTGGTGCCTCTGGTTTTGTCAAGTTCCCAACTGTCCACCGGGAAATTCACCGTAAGGATGCTGTCCCTGCCGGGGCGGGTAAGATAATCAAGAGGCCGATAATTATGAATGGGGATAACCCATGGATCCTCCTTGGCAAGTTTGTCGCCGGTGGTTTCGGGCGCCGCAACATCGGTGAGATGAACCACGAAAGCCACGGGAGGGGTAAGGACGGTGAGAGTGTCCGTGCCGGAAATCACGTTGGTGTATTTGACCGGACGCTTGTCCCTTGCAACGGTATTGTAGGCTATGTTAAGGCCGATTTTGGGGACTACGGCAGGTTTGCTCTCATCGGCAAGTTTGCTGCCGCAGTTGGCACAGTCGAACCTTTCATATGCGGCCAGGCCTACGGCTGCGCCGGCTTCCACCTCCAGGCGCCAGTGCTGCCAGGGCCACCAGGCATAGCCCACGAAGAGGCCGCCGCCCCAGAAAGAGCCCTGGTCGCGGTACTCTTCCACTTCCGGATACATGTGGAACGGAGTTTTCACGTTACCCACGTTGAAGTGAGTGTACACAAAGTCCGCTCCCGCAAAGAAACCGTTGTAAACTTCCTTTAGATAGTAGCGCACCTCCGGCACAACTGCGAAATTGCGCCAGTGGGTGGTGTTTTCCACATTTTCGTTGTCCCAGAAGAGCCAGCGGGGCCAGGTCTTGATGCCGGCGTTGGCGCCCAGCGACCAGTGGTCCCCTACCGGGAACTCAACGCCCAGGTTAGGCTGGGCGAACGCATCCCACGCCAGGTTGGTCCTGATGGACACGCCTGCGGCGCGGCGGGCCAGAGTGTCGGTCTTGGCATTATCGTTTCCTCCGGCCGGCTTGCGGTCCGAAGCGCCGGCCTGCAGCATGGCTGCCACAAGGACGGAGGCGCTTAAAACAAGTTTTAAAGTGTTAAGTTTGGTCATCACTTATTTTGGTCTCTCTTTCTCTGGTAGCGACTAAAACCCATACCACGTTTTTGGGTGGGTTATGGGTTTTAGTCGCGTTGTAGAGTACAAAGTTAGTGAAAAACGCGCGAACTGACATTATAATATAGCGCGCGATGTTTCAAAACAACAAAAAAAGACTAGCTTTTTAAAATTATTTTGATTAATTTTGAAACACGAAACTTAAACAGAGTATGGAAGCGGCATATTTACTGGCAATTATAGCCACCACAATAGAGATGACGGTGTGCATGGTGTGCGTGCGTCAGTTATGGCGTATGAGAGCAGGTGCAAACGACAGATCACGCTGGCTTCTTGGCATAGGTGCGCTTGTTACCGGACTGCTTGCAGTCTTTGGCCTGCTGGCAAGTATCGGCTTCAGGACAGCCACTACGCCGCCAGTAATGCTGCAGCCGTGGATCGGCCTTGTTTACTTGTCCACGCACATTATCATGGCGCTGTACCCCATTTCGGTGGTAGCCCCACAATGGTTCAATCCCAGGCGTTTCTTCTTCATTTTTCTGCCAATTGCGGTTCTTATTTTGGCCAATCTATTCTTTATCGGCAAATGGACTCCCCTGTTTTCTCCGGCAGATATTTTGGAAAATGCACTTAAGCCGGATGTGCTGGTGCGACTGGTCGGCCAATTTGTCATGTTGCCGTACTGCCTTATACTGCTTGTCCTGCCTTATAATTATCGGCACAGCAGCGCGTCTTTCTGGTGGATACTCAATTATAGCTTTGGCCTTATAGTCATTTGCGGCGTGCACATTACGCTCATGCTCACGTACAATACTACGCTGCTTGTAATTATGCCGCTTCTGGCCGCCGCATTCTACCTGTTCTCTACGGAGTACGAACTGGAAGACAGGCTGGTGCCGGCAAAGGAAGCCCCCAGCCAGGTTCCGGACATTGAAGAAGCTCTGGAAACCGGTTTGGACGGCGCGGTGCCGGAGTTCGGCCTGTGGACACGTATTGGCTTGGCTATGGATCAGGAAGAAGTATGGCGCAACCCGGACATCTCACTTGTGTCAATGGCACGTCTGTGCGGAACCAACGTAACTTACCTTAACCGAATCATCAGCGAAGAAACCGGCAGCGGCTTCAAGGATTTTATCAATTCAAGACGCATAGAAAGCGTCGCCGCCCAAATAAAGGAGCACCCGGATATGGATATCCAGGACGCTTTCTTTGCCGCCGGTTATCGCTCCCGCGCCACCGCCTGGCGAAACTTCAAAAACATAATGGGAGTAACTCCAACCGAGTACAAACAGGGCCTGCGTTTCAATTCTAAAGCCTAATTGACCACCTGCGGGTGGTATTTTTTTTTTTTTTGAAACACAACCCCACCGGAATAGTTGTAAATTCGCATACCTATAATAAACGCGCGAGAAACTTGACTATTCAAATTATTCAACAAATATCTAAACTTTAATTCAAATGAAAAGTAAAATTTTAGCACTGGCGTGCATCAGCGCCATGGCTCTCACTGTTGCATACTCTTGCAAACGTGAGAATCTTGATGCACCGACAAATCCCACGTACGACGCCCAGAAAGGCGAAGTAACCGTGGACTTTGTCTTAAACGTTGCCACCGGCAACACGGAAACCAAAATGTCGGCGGCCAACACCCAGGCCACACTTGACCAGACATTCCGCGGTATAGAAAACGCCGCCCTGATGACTTTCAAGCAGGGTTCCGCAAATGACGGCAAGCACTTAGCCGCCCCCGGCACCGCCGACAAGCACTACGACATGGGAACCCTCATCACCGCAGGAGCACTGGATCCTGATGCTACGGGAACAAGCGTTCCCAAATCCCGCCGAGTGCTGGAACTGGCACTTCCCACAGAGAGCAATACCATTCTTTTCTGGGGTAAGGCAATCAAGTCTGGCACAAGTGCCCAGCAGGGCTCAGTTGACTGGAATATCAACAAAGACCTGAGCAATATCAGCTTCACTCTGACCCGCCGTATTCCCAATGACATGACCACCAAGGGCGAGACTGCATTCAAGCAGTGGTGCAATCTTTTGAGCACCGCCTTGACCAAAGTGGTTCAGACAAGCGTACACTATGATGTATCCTTCCCCCCCCAAGGTGCCAACCCGGAAAGTAAAGAAGGTGAGCTGGCATGGAGTGATTATGTTAATATTGTGGGAGAAACTCTTCAGGCTAAAGCAACTAGTCCTGTGACTCCTACAGAAGACATGGACCCTCTTGGGGAAATCCTGGCCGGAGCCTTCGTAACTATGAACACCATCTATTCCAATGAGGTTCGCGCAGGCGCTGCTTCTTCCGTTGCAAGATTGCTGGGCGACCTTTACGAGGTTATCAACTCCGTAGCAAGTGCTACGCCTACGTCTCTTGAAGAAACCGCCAGCAAGGTATTGGCCGAGAAAATCCTAAACAACATCAGCCAAGTGATTCAGAACCCCACTACCAACCCCATGTGGGTAACGAATGTCGGCACTATTAAAGCCTTTTCGGGTTTAGAAGAGGAACAAACCAACCTTATCGCCAACAGCGACCCCAACAATTTCCCGGCCAACTTCAATGTTCCAAAAGGCGCTGCCACACTTAAATACGATACAGCAACCAACACTTACACCTATAATGAGGCCATACCCACATATGCCATGGATGGAACAGCCGGCGGAAGCTTCAATATTTTCAATTACCGCTACCCGGCCGAGCTTTGCTACTTTGGCAACAGTCCCGTCCGCGTAACCGACGACGCCCATGTTACCGCCGACTATCCCGACGGCACGGACAACTGGGATAATGATAACTCCTGGATTGCAGGTGCAACCGGCACCGGCTCCAAGGCCTGGACAACCGGTCACGTGCTGTCCAGTACCCGCAGCGTTGCAATGAAGAACAACATCAACTATGGAAACGCAATACTTAAGACCACAGTGCGTTATGGCGCTGACATTTTGCAGGATAACAACGCTGATATCCAGCTCGCACGTACTGGCGCCCATGAAGAAAATGCAACGATTTCGGCCACAGCCGGCGCATTTACCCTTACCGGCATCCTTATTGGCGGTGTAGAGGAAACGATGGGTTGGGACTATCTAGCAAAGGCCGCAACGCCATCATTCAGTTCGTTCATCTACGACGGCGATCTCCCTTCCACAGCCATTCCTGCATATACCGCCGAAGGTGCCAAGAGCATTCCGAACTATACCCTGACCTGGGACAACTGGAACCCAGAAAACAAGGGCAGCAAGCAGAACGTGGTATATGTAGCCCTGGAATTTGTGAACAATACCGGAAAAGACTTCTGGGGTATGAACAACCTCATTCGCAACGGCGCTACATTCTATATCACCGGAAAGATGGATCCCGACGCAGGGCTCAGCACTACTGACAGGTCTGAGGGTATTACATGGCCCACAAAATATGCCCTTCCCCCTTACAATGCCGACGGCAGCACAATCCAGGAGCGCCGCATCTTCATTCAGGATTACATGACGGAAGCCGACTTTATCATTACCTCAACTTCCCTCCAGAGCGCCATTATTTCCGTTCCTGACCTTCGTTCAACCCAGATTTCACTTGGTCTTTCCGTAGATCTCAAATGGAGCACGGGTCTCAAGTTCCCCGGCATTAACCTGGGAGAATAATTCTTGAAACAATTCCTCCATACTGTCCTTTGCATCCTCTGGGCGGCAGGCATAAGCGCCTGCTGCCTGGTGGACGAGGACATGCGGGACTGCCAGGCCGACCACAAGCTTGACTATCAGCTCCAGCTGGTCACCAACATGACCACGGAGCTAAAGACCGAGCTGGAGACAAACCTGAGCACGGCGCTGGACCTTGAGGCGGCGGCAAAACTGAAGGAACACCTGAGCGACATCTTCACCGATTACGCCCACGACGTGGACCTTTCCTTCTATGACGTTACCGCCGACTCGGTGCGCCTGCACCACGAGAGCCATATCATGGACGCCAACCAGTCAAGCTACACCCTTTACATTCCGGTGAGGCAGTATATGCACCTTGCTTTGGCAAACCAGATGTTCAACGGCCTCACGGAGCTGGAAAATGAGGAACTGTGCCACTCGGCCACCCTGCGGCAAACGGTGAAAGACACCATACCATGCCACAAGACCGGCCTTTTCACCGCGCGCCTTCCGATGGACGTGAAGGAGGGAGTGGACCAGAACTTTGACGTTCACCTTTACATGGCCAACTGCGCCACGGCAATAGTTGTAGATACAACCGGCAGCGGCATCAAGGACCTTAAAGTGTACGCCACCGGCTTTGCCACGGATTTCAACATCTGCGACAGCCTGTACAGGTTCAGGTACTCTCCCGTGGTCCGGGCCGACGAGGTATCCCTGGATATCCCCGGAGGAATGTGCTTTGTAACCGTGAATTTTCCGTCAAAAGACATTGACGAGACCAAGTCCGTGATTGACACCGACGACCCGTTCGTAAGCCCTTCGGCACCGGATCCCCTGTGGAGAATACGCACATACACCACCCTTGCCGACGGAACCGTAACCGAGACCATCCTTGGCGTAACAAAACCGCTGAGGCCCGGCCAGCTTAAAGTTATCAAGGCAAAGGTCCACGACAACGGCTCCGTACAGCCCGGAGATCCCACAATCGGTTTCTCGGTAACCCTTGACTGGAAAAAGGGTCTGAGCGGAGAAATAGAACTTTAAACTGTGAAAATAGAGTCCGTAACACTGCTTATTGCGACCTGCGTTTCCATCCTCTCCTGCACAAGGGGGGATGATTCGCAGGATTTGCGTGTTGCGGATAATACGGAAATCGTGCCCGTAGAACTTTCCCTGGGTGTTGGGGCCGATAATCCGGACACCAAAGGAAACCCTGCCATCCTCAAGGAGATGACGGAGAACTTCCGCGGAATAGACAGAGTGCTCATGGTACCCTTTGAGCGTAGCAGCGGGGCCCTTAATCCCACAGAAGACCGTGCGCTTTTCCACGTGTCGCAGCTCCCGGGCATTGACGACTCCTTCCACACGGCAGCCGTTTCAGAAGGGGCTTATGCCGGCGGACTGGTTACAGGAAACGGGGCTCACCTGTATCCCAGGGACCAGGCCTGGCTTCCGAAGAATACGGCGTCTGTACTGGCCTACGGAAGGGCCGCCATGCCGGAAGACACGGATCAGGAAACCCTGCACACATACGGAGCAATTGAGCCCGTGGGACTTGGCGTGATGGACCATATGAGAGCCCCGGCCGAGATTGGCTTCCGTCCCGTCCAGATCCATGCCGGAGACGTGCCCACCCAGGGAACCGACCTTGCCGCCTTGCTCACATCCATTGTAGGCGGCGCCTCATTTACGGCCAACTACTGGTACATGGTTGCAGCTGAGTGGAAAGAAGGAAGCACTTCCCTTGACTGGAATGCCAGTATAGATGATATCTATCTCAAAGATTATTTCCAGTGGATAACCAACGAAGGAAGGGTGTTTCCCGGAGCAGGCGTGAACGTGGAGTATATGCTCACCTATCTGTACCGCCTGCTGCTGGCCTACTCTTATTACGACGAGGCCAGCACCTTCGAGCATTCCGAGAATGGCAACAGTTATCCGGCATTCCTGGACAACGCCGGAACACAGCCCCTTACCTTAGCTCACATCCACAATGGCCTCAGGGATCTTCTGATCGGCCGTATTGAAGCGCTAGTTACCGGTGGCGTGGCCCAGATACAGGACGAAGACAAGGTTGTGTTTACATCGACCCCAATTCACCGGTACCCGGAACAGTACGGTCTGCCTAACGGAAGCGCCATGCTGCGCTGGAACGGGGTTTCATACCAGACCGCCAGCCAGGTGCTTGACGGAGTGGCGCCAATGTCCAATTACTGCTATCCGCCAGCACTGTGGTACTACAGTTACTCCACGCTTAGCACATCGGCCCAAAATATGGACGACGTGTATATCCAGGGAAACACCTGGGATGACATAGTGTCCAGCTACAGGGACGGAAAAGTAGTTTACAACAGCACGGAGTCGGTTGCCCTTGACACTCCCCTACAGTACAGTTGCGGGCTTTTGATTGCCGATGTCACTGCATCGGCCTCGATACTGGACGACGGCGACGGAAGTACGTCCACCAAGGTTGAAGTGAGCGGGGAGAAGTTTCCCGTCACCGGCATAATCATCGGCGGACAGCGGTCGCTGAGGTACGATTTCACCCCGGCAACGGCGGCCGATACATATCTGTACGACCCTAAAGAGTATTACCTTTACGACAATCAGATAAGCGGAGTTTATCTGACTGATGAAAAATCGGCCTCGTTCCGCTGCTTTGTGTCCCAGACCATAGCCGACAGGAATACTTACTTCTGCCTGGAACTAAGGAACGACAGCGGATCGGCATTCGTGGGGGCCGAAGGAACCATCAATCCCGGGGCCAAGTTCTATCTTATCGGCCATCTGGAAGTTCCCACAGAGAGCGCCGGCACAAGCGTGTTCCTTAAAGACCACACTACCGAGGTCGAATGCATAGTGTCGTCACTGGCCGAGGCCCACAGCGCCATTCCGGACCTTAGCCAGGCCCGCCTGACTCTGGGCATTCAGACAAAGATTAACTGGATTGCGGCTACGTCGTCCTTTATAGTAATGTATTGATGCGCGCACGCACGTTCATACTGCTGATTGTTTCAGGCATCCTGGCTCTGGGGTGCGAGCGCGTCCGCGTGACCGAGGAGACTCCTACCCTTGGCGTGCTAATCCAGATGCCGGGAGCCTCCACTAAGGCCGATACGGGAGAGCTGGAAGGAAGCAACGCAGAAAACGCGCTCCACAGCCTTAGGATATGGGTTTTTGAGAGCGAGAGCCATGATCCGGTTTCATCCCTGGCCCTTGTCTCTTCTCAGTTCCCCACCCCCGGACAGACGCGTTACTATGCCGTTCCGGTAACCAGCGACTTCGCCCACGCCAGGCCCGACGTGGATGTGTTTGCACTGGCCAATGCCGCTTCCATAGGCTGCACGCTGGATGGGGATGCCACCTGGGACGATGTGAACGACGCATTGTTCTCCAATCCGTATTTTGGCGTGGAAACTCCGGTGAGAACTGTTGATCCGGAATTGGGCCTTCCTTTTTCAGGGGTTGGACGAGGTTTGCCTGTTACGGGAGAAGATCCCGTGCTCAAAATAGAGACCGTAACCCTGAGCAGGGCCGTTTCCAAGATGTGCTTTGCATTCTGCCGGATGAAAAACGACGTGGACGCCGATGTTATTTCCATAAACCGCATCGTGCTCAACGGCGGTCGCATTCCCCTGGAGGAGTATGTGTTCCTTGGCGCAAGCGGGACCTACGCCATAGTCCCGGACAACTATGACACCGCGCTTATGACGGTGGACGGTCCCTCTTCCTTGCCCCAGAACGAAGCTCCGGAAAAGCTGGTCTATTCCGGACAGAGTCCATCGGCCTATCAGGCGTTGCTTGACAAAGCCATTGAAGACGGCGAACTTGTGAGCCTTCCGCCTGTTTACCTGAGGGAAACGAACAAAAAACTTACAGGACACGTTGAATATACCATAAACGGAGTGGATGGGCAGACAGATTTCTCAATGGAAGATCAAGGGGATTTTGCCCGCAACCATACCTGGACCCTGTACGGTTATTTCCTGAGCGGCCGAAACCTGCAGCTCACGTTGAGCGTACAGCCCTGGGACTTGAACAATTTCACCGTAGATTACAACGACTCCGTGGTGGAAGCCAGCCAGCTTAACCTGGATACAAACACATGTGAAATAGTGAATGTGGGAGATGACAAATACAATGTTTACCTTAAGCCTGGTGAACCTGCAAAGGGAACATTCTACATTCGCAGGCCGCAGAGCGGAAAACTATTGATACAGCCCGTGGGTGACGCCAACGCTTTTGAGGTAACCCCGGATATCTGGGACATAGACCACACCAACAACGACGGTCGCGTAGATCTTATTGTACGCCAGAACCCTGACGCCCAAAGCGCTCCCGCGGGCAGCACAATCACGCTGTCGTTCACCGTGGAGCACGCCGGGCGCGAGATAGACGCCAATACGGAAATCTTGAACGGAGCCACTTACAACTTTATCCTGTGATGAGACGCTTGTCATATATGCTGCTTGTTTGCGCTGTCCTTGCGGGCTGCGCAAAAGAAGAGGCCGCCACGTGGAACGGACCCTTCATAGAGCTTAGCGTATGCAGCGACGAGTCTTATCTTGAGACAAAGGACGGTATGCACGGAACATTGGACGGTATTACGCGCCTTAACGAGAACCTGCTGGGCGACATAGACATTTTCTTCTATCCCGGGGCCGATCCCACGGGCGATGCCGTCATGCACCGCAAGGTCACGTCCGGGAAAAAGGAGGGGCACGACGTCTTCCGTCTGGAAATAACTTCCGACGACGTTAACCTGAGGCTTTTCCCGTCTGAGAGCAAGACCACCCAGTGTACGGTGTTCGCCATTGTGAACTACCCCGGAACGCTGGTAGAGGACGAGGAAGACCTTGGCGGGACGTCCCTGGAAGATTTGGAAATGATTGTGGTAAATACGGATTTCCTTCAGGAAGACACAAAGGAATACAAGCAGCCAAGCTTCATGATGAGCGGGCGCACCGTACTGAACCTGAGGGGCCGTACCCAGATAATGACGGCTACAGGAGACATATACCTTGAGCGCTATGCCAGCAAGATGACCATTGGAATAAGCGTGACGGAAAAGAAGGAGCTGCCCAACCACGAGGTTTGGTATCCTATGCTTGAAGGCATGGAAATATACCTTGTAAACGCCGCCGGATCTGTTAGGCTTAGCGGAGAGGACACGAATCCGCATTTCTTCTCCTATGCCGAGAATCCGCGCAAGTTTGCCAAGTTGGTAAATGACGAGATTGTTCCCATTGTGGGTAAGACGGGAGACTATTACGACTCCTACCCTATGTATATGTACCCTCAGCACTGGACATACGGCGCCACTTACGGTACAGACAGGGAACCGTACCTGAAGCTGGTCCTTCCCTGGGCAAGAAGTGCGGAAAACGGCCATTCAACCACGCAGAAGCAGTTCTACTACAAGATTGTGATTCCCGACGACACCCGCGGAGATGATTTCAAAAGGCGCTTCATAAGGAATAACTGGTATCACCTGAACATAGACATAAGCATCCTTGGCGCCGAGACCGACGAAGCGTCCATTCCGGTTACTCCGGGCACCTGCTTTATGGTATATTGGCAAGACAAGAACGTGGTAATCAAGCAGGCCGAAATTGGCAGCGCGCGTTACCTTTCAGTGGACCAGAACTTTTACGAGATTCACAATGAGGACTCCCACGACATCCATTACACCACGTCCCATCCGGTGATTCTGAAAAACATTCGCGTAACAAGGCCCTATTACGGAGAATCCACTTCCGGCGACGCCCTTGGCGGAACCATCCATTGCGCCACCGCCGAGGACCCCTACCCCGTAGGAAGCTATTATCTGGAATATGACGAGGAACAGCGTAAAAAGCTTTCCGACGACGGCAAGGACTGGTTTGATAATACCGGCACATATCTCGTTTACAAGCATCGGCTTATAAATGACTACCTGAAAAAAATGTTTGACTATTCCCCGTACCGCGTGACCTTCACCCTGGTACACGAGGACAGGCCGGACGATACGCGATACAGCAAAGACATAACCATTATCCAGTATCCGGCCATATATATTGAGGGCCTCATGAACTCCGACGATACCTTTGTATTTCAAAGGCATGGTAACTGGAAAAAAGACATATACACATCGGACCACTGGGGTTATGTATATGTGGACAACGAGCAAATTGTACGCCCCGACGACCATAATAAAGCCATTGATAATACTTATATTAATGGCTGGAAGGCCCAGGGGTACAACTATCCGAATGCCGAGGAATATCACTGGAGGATAGTGTGGTACACCGGCGGCAGCCGCGATATATTCAAGATGAACGTGACGGTTCTTCCGCCAAGGTCGGAATTTGTGATTGGGGATCCCAGGACCGATGAGATAGATAACTTCGATAAAAGTTTCCACACCGCCCCGTCCCTTTACGGTGC
>JAGCWB010000137.1 GCA_017962065.1 Bacteroidales bacterium | reverse complement strand
GGATGTTTATCTCATCTATGAACCCATGGCTGCCGCGCTGGGTATCGGCCTGGATGTGGAAGCTCCTAAGGGCAACCTGGTGGTAGATATCGGAGGCGGTACCACGGAAATTGCCGTTATCTCCCTGGGCGGCATCGTTCAACAGGAATCTATCCGCGTGGCCGGCGACGTTTTCACGGCCGATATCCAGAACTACCTCAGGCAGCAGCACGTGATTAAGGTAGGCGAAACCACGGCCGAAAAAATCAAGATTGCCGTAGGTGCCGTCATCCCCCAGTTGGACGTAGAGCCGGAACCTTTCCTTGTACGCGGTCCCAACCTCATGACCGGCCACCCGGTAGAGGCCCTCATCCCCTACCAGGAAATTGCCCACTGCCTGGACAAGTCCATCGCCCGTCTGGAGGCATCCATCCAGCAGGTGCTGGAGCAAACCCCGCCGGAGTTGTACTCGGACATTGTAGAAAACGGTATTTTCCTAAGCGGCGGCGGCTCGCTGCTCCGTGGTCTGGACAAGCGCCTGAGCGAAAAAGTGAACATCCCCTTCCACGTGGCCGAAGATCCTCTTCGCGCCGTGGCACGCGGTACATGCATAGCACTCAAAAACACCGACAACTACTCCTTCCTCATGCGGTAGAACATGAAACGGCAGCAGTTTGTGACAAGACTTGTAAGTTTCGCGGTCTTCATTATATTGGAGGCCGCGTCGCTGTGTCTTATCACAAACAATTCTTCCCTTCAGCGCATTTGGGTGTCTAAAGCCGGCCATTCTTTCATGGGCACCGTGTGGGGCGCATCGCAGGGAATACGCAACTATTTCTCGCTGTCGGAAACCAACAAGCAGCTTTCGCAGGAAAACTATGAACTAAGGCGTGAACTGGACAAAGCCAACGTCCAGCTGCGCCAAATGAATGCCGATTCCGCGGTAGTATCTTCCCGTCCAGGTTTTGAAATGATTCCGGCTGAGGTTGTGAAAATCAGCCGCAACAAGCAGCATAACTACCTTATACTTAATAAAGGATATGCCGACGGCATTAAGGAGAATTCCGGCGTGGTGGCCCGTGGCGGTGTAATAGGCATTGTGGATGCCATAAGCGAACATCACTGCTTTGCTTTTTCGTTCCAAAACAGCGACGTCTCCATCAGTGCACGTATTGGCAGTGAAGGCAGCAGCGGCCTTTTGATCTGGGACGGCATACATAACGCCGGAGCCATACTGAAGGAGCTTCCGCTGCAAAGCAAGTACTCTCCCGGAGACACAGTTTATACAAGCGGCCACTCGTTGCTGTTTCCCCCGGATATCCCGCTTGGCATAGCCGGGAAAGCAAAGGTAGTGAACGGAGCCACCAACCAGGTATCTGTATCTCTTTTCCAGGATTTCAGCGCCATCCGATACGTCACGGTGGTGCACAACGATGCATTTGACGAGATAGAGGAGTTCATGGAATGAGAAAGAATGCTTTCTGGATAGTTTACGTAATGTTGCTGCTGGGGCAGTTGCTAATTAGCAATTACTTTACCTTCACGCCGTACATTACCCTTAGCATACTCCCGGTGATGGTTCTGTGCATCTCTACAAGCGTGAGCACACCCGCCACCATGATAATCGCATTCTTAACCGGCCTTGCGGTGGACTGGCTGTCGGAAGGCGTCCTGGGCCTAAATGCAATAGCCCTGGTTCCGGTGGCATACATCCGCAAACCCGTAATTCAGTTTATCTTCGGCAACAGTCTGTCGGCCCGCAAAGAAGACTTCACCGTTCAAAGCAACGGCCAGTTAAGCGTAATGGTGGCTATTCTTGCCGTACAGGCCGTATTCCTGGCCATCTATATCTGGGTGGACGGCGCGGGAATGCGTCCTTTCTGGTTCAATGTGGCACGCTTCTTTGCCTCGCTTGCAGCAGGCCTTCTGGTGTCTGTCTTTACGCTTACCCCGCTCGCATCTGACAACAGACGATGACAGGGGACGGCCGTCATATCCGTCTTCTCATTGGCCTGGGAGCCGCCGTGCTGCTGCTTCTGGGCAATATTTTCACGCTTCAAATAATAAAAGACAGCTATAAAGAAGATGCCGACAGGAACTCTACCGTCCGTGAAACCATCTATCCCATCCGTGGAACGATATATGACCGCAACGGCAAGGTACTGGTGGGAAACAAAATATCCTACGACATCATCGTAATGCCCCGTGAGGTGCGTGAATTCGACACCCTGGCGCTGGCAACAGTACTTAACGTTACACCTGAATTCATACGCAACAAACTGGAAGAATACCGCAGGAGGCGGTCTTCAATAGGTTCACAAGGCGTAACCATGATGCGCATGGTTCCGGCCGAAGTTTACATGCGTTTTGACGAGGTGAAATACCGCTTCCCCGGCTTCCGCGGGCAGGTTCGCGGCATGCGGGAATATCCTGTAAATGCCGGCGGCAACCTGCTGGGATACGTTTCGGAGGTGAACCAGGCCTATATTGACAAGCATCCGGGAGAATATCGAAGCGGGGACTATGCCGGAATGACCGGCATAGAAGCGGCAAGGGAAAAGGATCTGAGGGGCGAAAAAGGATATCACATCTACCTTCGCAACTCCCGCAACCAGATTGAGCAGCCATACAAAGACGGGGCCGAGGACAAAGAGGCCGTTCCGGGACGCGATATAGTGACAACCATTGATGCCGATCTACAACAGTATGGTCAGGAACTGATGCAGAATAAGGTAGGGTCGGTAGTGGCCATAGAACCCTCCACAGGAGAGATCCTGGCGCTGGTTTCGTCGCCCGGCATTGACGTTGAGCAGCTTGCCGATATCGGCAAGCATTATACGGAGATTGCCCAGAATCCGTACAAGCCCATGTACAACCGTGCGGTTCAGGCTTCGTACCCTCCGGGCTCGGTGTTCAAGCTTGTAAACGGGCTTATCGGCCTGCAGGAAGGCGTTTTAAGGCCCGAAATGTACTATCCTTGCTCCCAGGGTTATCATTTTGGCGCAGGTCATAAACTTGGCTGCCATGCTCACCGTTCTCCCATAAACATGGAAGAAAGCATAATGATGTCCTGCAATGCATATTACTGCTATGTGCTAAAGAACATCATCGACAACCGCAAATACGAAAACGTGGCCGATGGCCTGGACGCCTGGCACGAGTATGTACAAAGCTTCGGATTCGGCCGCAAGCTTGGCAGCGATTTCCCGGCCGAACTTTCCGGAAGTATCCCGTCGTCAAAGACTTACAACCGTGCATACGGACGCGGAAGGTGGAATTCAACCACCGTTATTTCGCTTTCCATCGGCCAGGGAGAAATTCTTGCAACGCCCTTGCACCTTGCAAATCTTTGTGCCACAATTGCCAACCGCGGGTATTATTATATTCCGCATATTGTGAAGGCTTCGGAGGGCGTGGAAATTGAGCCGCGCTTTTATGAAAAACAGTACACAATGGTAGACACCCTGCAATTTCCGAAGATCATCCACGGCATGTGGCTGGCGGTTAACGCCCCTGCCGGAGCAGGCGGTACTGCGCGAGTTGCACATGTAGAGTCGCTGGATATCTGTGGCAAAACCGGCACGGCGCAGAACCCAAGGGGGGCCGATAATTCGGTATTCATTTGCTTTGCACCGCAGGACAACCCGAAGATTGCCATTGCCGCATACGTGGAAAATGGCGGCTTTGGCGCACAGTATGCAGCGCCCATAGCCTCGCTGATGGTGGAAAAATACCTTACCGGTGATGTTACGCGTCAGGGGCTGGAAGACAGGATGAAAGAGGCCGATTTAATGTCAAGAGTAAAACGTGACTGAGGGTAAAGCTCATACAAGGCAGTCTGTGGACTGGGCGATAATCGGCGTCTATCTGGTGCTGGTTCTCATTGGCTGGATAAGTATTTATGCGGCCACGCACACCTCGGAGCCCGGTTCGCTCATAAGCTGGGGGTCCCGAGCCGGGAAGCAGTTCGTGTGGATACTAACTTCCATCGGCCTTGCAGGGATTATTCTGTATATTATTCCACCGCGACTATTCGAGATTGGCAGCCTGCCGTTCTATTTATTTGTGCTGGGGCTGCTGGTGCTGGTGATTTTCGTTTCCAGCGACGTAAAGGGTTCCCACTCGTGGTTCAATCTGGGGCCCATACGCTTCCAGCCGGCCGAGATATCAAAAATAAGCACTTCGCTGCTGCTGTCTTACGTAATGAGCCAGCAGGGATTCAAGATTACCAGGCTTAAGGATTTCCTGCTTGCCGTTGCTATTATCGGCGTGCCAATGCTGGTTATTATTGCCGAGAGCGAAACAGGAAGTGCGCTGGTGTATGTTGGATTCATCTTTGTGCTATACCGGGAAGGGCTTTCCGGATGGTGGCTGGGAGTTATCGGCCTCATTATCTTGCTGTTTGTAGGCACTCTTACTTGGGGGGCATTCTGGTCGATACTGGTTATGACGGCGTTGCTTGTGTTGTGCAATATCGTTGTCGGCAATAATCCGGAGAGGCTTTTGAGACTTATTCTTGGCAGCGCCTTTGTTGTTCTGATGGCTCACGTCCCGGCACTCATGGACTGGCTTCATTCACTGGTACAGGCCCGCCTGGATTGGATGTCAACCCGCGTCTGGGTACCGGCCGTGGACGAGGATTACCACTACTTCTGGAGCTTTGTGCTTAAAATACAGCCAATACATATACTGCTGTTTTTCAGCGCACTGGCTTTTCCTGTGCTGCTTTACAGGGCTTTGGTTGGCAAGAAGCGTTTCCTGCTCATTACCCTTGGAGTGTATCTGGCGGGTGTAATTATGGTTTTCTCTACGGATTACATCTTCCAGAATGTGCTTCAACCGCACCAGAGGGGCCGAATTGAGGTTCTGCTGGGACTGCGGGAAGACCCTGCCGGCCTTGGTTATAATGTTACGCAGTCCAAGATTGCAATTGGCTCCGGCGGGCTGTTCGGCAAGGGTTTTCTGCATGGGACACAGACCACTTTTGGCTTTGTGCCGGAACAGGCCACGGACTTCATTTTCTGCACAATTGGAGAGGAATGGGGCTTTGCAGGCTGCCTGGTGGTTATTTTGCTATATACATTTTTGATAGCGCGGCTCATTATTGACGCCGAGCGATGTCGCGGCAAGTTTACGCGAATATATGGTTATTGCGTTGCCTCATGCATCTTCATGCAACTGTTCATAAATGTGGGCATGACTATCGGCCTAATGCCTGTTATTGGCATTCCTTTGCCGCTGTTGTCCTACGGCGGATCCTCGCTGTGGGCGTTTACAATACTGATTTTTATATTTTTAGCTTTATATAGAGATGAGAAAAAGTACTTTTAAGACAATTCTGGTTACCGGTGCAAGCAGCGGTATGGGATACGAGGTTGCAAAGCTGCTGGCAACTAAAGGATATAAGGTTTACGGCGCCGCACGGCGAGTAGCTTTGATTGAGCCATTGAAGGAATTTGGGGTAACGCCGGTGGCGCTGGATGTTTGCAATGCCGATTCAATTGCTTCTTGTCTGGCCGCCGTCGGGGACATTGACGTGCTGGTGAACTGCGCCGGATACGGTTCACTTGGGGCAATAGAGAACGTGTCTTTGGAAGAGGCGCGCCGCCAGATGGAAGTGAATGTTTTTGGCCTTGCACAGCTTTGCAAGGCAGTTATTCCCGGCATGCGCGAGCGCGGATATGGCCGAATTGTAAACATCGGCTCCGTTGTAGGACGCGCCTGCTTGTATTTTGGAGGCTGGTACAATGTTTCCAAGTATGCGGTAGAAGCCTTAAGCGACTGCCTGCGTATGGAACTTAAGCCTTTCGGGATAGACGTCGTTCTTGTTGAACCCGGTGCCGTAAAGACCGACTGGGGATTTATAGCGGCTGACCATCTTACTGATTCTTCCGTGGGAACACCGTACGAAGAGGCGGCCCTGAGGGAGGCGGCTGTTTTCCGCAAAGCCTTTAGCCTCAACTATATGACAAAGCCCTCACGCCTTGCCAAGTGCATTGTACGCGCCGTTGAAGCACGCCGTCCGCGCACCCGCTATCACAAAGGCTTTGGCTCACGCGCCATGATATTCTGGCACAGCGTTCTTCCGGACCGCATGTGGGATGCCATCATGAGCATGCTTTCCAGCCCTCGCATGCAGCGACTTTTAGATAAGTTGTAATTTTTTTATTATCTTTGCACTCCCAAACCCTACCGCCTTGGTGGTGGAATGGTAGACACGAGGGACTTAAAATCCCTTGGCCCGAAACGGCCGTGCGGGTTCGATTCCCGCCCGAGGCACATGATTAATCCGCAACTAATTCACACAGAATCGGTTGCGGATTATTGTTTGTCTTTTGCACGACATTTGCACAACAGAATTCTTCCCAACCATACATTACTGGTATTTTTTCGTATATTTGTGCATCGACTTTTCTCATGAAGCACAGGCCGCAACTAAATATCCGGGCTAT
>JAGCWB010000136.1 GCA_017962065.1 Bacteroidales bacterium | reverse complement strand
AGGGCGCCGATGCAGGGGCCTATTCCCGTGGCCCAGTCTATCAGGAAGTATTTGAGGTTGGCTTCGTTCGGAACCTCTATCTGAAGGGCCAGGGCCCGGATGACGACGGCTATTACATAGAAAACAACGATGGCCGCCCATTTGGTTATGCTTTTTTTCATAGGGGGAGATAGTCTTTAAGTGCATTTACGTAGCCCTGGAAGGCTTCCATGCCCTCAGGGGTAATGGTACAGGTGGTGCAGGGCATTTTTCCTTTGAAGCCCTTTTCTACGGTGATGTAACCGGCCGCGGCCAGTTTGTCTATCTGCACACTCAGGTTCCCGGAGGTGGCGCCCGTCTGTTTCTTCAGGAAGGTGAAGTCGGCCGATGTAACGTCGGCCAGGATGGACATCACCGCCAACCGGAGCTCGGAGTGCAGAAGCGGATCCAGTTTCGGGAACATAGCCTACTGTTTATTGTGAACCTGCAGGATAATGCCGGAGAATGCCAATACAAGGCCGGCCATGGTGAACCGGAGAGTGGTTTCTAATCCGTCTTCGGACAGAGTGCTTAAAATGAAATAAAGGATTATGCCACCCACACCGGTAATCAAGCCGGCTACCTTGATGGTGGTATTCTTTACGGCCACTCCGCTAATGGTTTCGGCCATACCGAACAGAAGCAAAATCATGGGGGAGAGGCTTATGGCCACGGCTAGTGAGGTGAAGACAGAGGTCCCCAGATGTGCATACAGGATAGCAAAGATAGAGATGGATACGTCTAACACGCCAAAAGTTCTCCAAATGCCGGCCAGCATACGGCTTACCGTATTATCAGGAAGGCGCGTGGTCTCTTTGCTCTTAAGGATGTAGGAGGGGATGAGCCCAAGGACAGGCATGGCGAACCAAAGATAGTTCCAGGCCTGTTTGCCGGTAGTTTTCCAGACGATGAAAACCAGAAGGGAAACGATAGTTAGGGCAATACCCCAAACAAGCAGGTACTTACCGCTGCGTTGGAAAATGCTCTTGCGGCTGTTGTTCACGGTTTCTGCGATGATGGCGAGGCTTTCCTGGGCCGTCATTTCCTTGTTTTGTTCCATTGTATCAATTGTTTAATTCGTTTTTAGGGATAGGTGCAGCTGCGCAGTCTGTCCTTTTCCCGATGCAAAGATAAACATGTTTACAATATAAACCAAATTTATATTAAAAAATATGGGGCCGATCAGATAGCTCTGTGATAGGCCAGACGCTCGTCTCCGGACAGGAGATAGATGATTCCGCAGTAGGAGAAACCGTATTGGGTTAAGCAGTGCTGCATGATGTGATTGTCCCGGTGGGTGTCTACGCGGATATTGGCATCCTGTGAAAAGCACCAGTCCATTATGGCGCGAAAAACGCCATGAACCTCCGGAACGCTGGCAATCCGGTGTACTACATGATAGGGAGCGTCGTTGAGCCAGGAACCTCCTTCTATATAACTGTATGTAGGGTCCGGCGAGGGAATAAAGGCAAAGTAGGCAACTACTTGGCCATCGGCCTCCAGCACCTTTCCGTAGGCATGGGCTATGTCATTTCGGATAACCTCTTCGGATGGATATCCGTTTACCCACTGCCCGGTATTCCCGGAACGGCGCATGATTCCCTTGGCCGCTTCCAGAACGGTCATGATGGCACTAAGGTCTTCTATCTGAGCGGTTCTTACAATCATCGGGCGCTTACCTTCCTATTCGCGAAGGTACGAAAATTATTTCTTTGCCGCCAATACACGCAGATTGCACTGAATGGCGTTTTTTGGGATTGGCGGCACTATTCGGGGCTCGAAATGGATAAATCCTTGCCGCCAGTGCACGTAGAACGCATAGAATGACGTTTTTAATGGATTGGCGGCAATCAATTATTTTTCGTACCTTTCGGCCATGAAAAAAGACTACTTTGAAAAGGCCGATGTGGCCGTGACCATTTGTGCGAAGGATGGCACCATACTGGACATGAACCAAAAGTCCAGGAAGACTTTCATAAAGCCTGGAATGCCGGAAATTATCGGCCAGAACGTACTGGACTGCCATCCGGAACCGGCGCGTTCCATACTGGCCGACATGCTGGAAAATCCTCGTACGAACGTCTATACCGTGGAAAAAGAAGGCGTAAAGAAACTCATATTTCAGACGCCTTGGTACGATGGAGAAGAGTATGCCGGTTTCATGGAACTGTCGATGGTGCTGCCAGAGGGGATTCCGAACCGAGTGAGAAAACCTAAAGCATAACTATGTCAGAATTCATTATACGTCCCGCAGAAGTTCGTGACCTGGAGGTGGTGAATACGCTTCTGGGCCAGGTGTTGGCCGTGCATCATGCCAGCCGGCCGGACTTGTTCCGTCCGATAGGGAAGAAGTATACAGACGAGGAGCTCCTGACCATCTTTGAGAATCCGGAAACTCCGGTCTTTGTGTATGAGAAGGAAGGAACTGTTTTAGGATATGCTTTCTGCGCCCTGCAACATCAGGACAGCGGAGCGCATATGCCCCTCACAACGCTGTACTTAGACGATTTGTGTGTTCTGGACAAGGCCCGTGGCCTTCACGTGGGCACGGCTTTGTTCGAATATGTGAAGGCGTTTGCTAAGCAGAAAGGTTGCCACAACATTACCCTGCACGTGTGGGAAGGCAACCCGGGTGCCAAAGCATTCTACAAGGCCCTGGGTATGGTGCCGCAATACACTTCCATGGAACTGCTGTGCGAGTAGCAATTCCTTATTTGAGCATAATGGAGTTGATGATTCGGCCGCAGTCGAATCCTTCACGGCGGGCGGAGAAATAGGCGGGAGTGGTATAGGTGTCTATACCGGCTTCCTGAATGTTGCCTGCGGGAACGCCGGCCTGTTCCAGCAGCCAGCGGTTGGCCTTGAAAAGGTCTATGTGATGGCCTCCGGACATGGGAGAACCGTCTGAAGGACCGCGGAAGGACCAGACCAAATCCATGGGAAAGCCCGAGGCTTTGAACTTTTCGGCCACCTCTTCACCCACTTGGAAACTGTCCGGGCCGATGGCGGGGCCCATGACCACTTTAAGGTTTTCTGCCCGGGTGCCGAATTCCTGCCGCATGGCCATGATAACGCCCTGGGCAATATGCAGGATGGTTCCTTTCCAGCCCGAATGTACGGCGGCGATGGCCTGTTTTACCGGATCATATATTAGAATGGGCACGCAGTCTGCCGTTCTTACGCCTATGGCTACCCCGGGTTTGTTGGTTACGAAAGCATCGTACCCTTCCAATTCTTCCCGCGTCATTCCCGGACGGTCCACTACGGCCACTTGGTTCCAGTGCACCTGGTGGCCTTGGATGACCGGGTAGGGAAGTATGGCATCCCTCTGCGTGGAGAATGCCTCCACACCTTCGCCAAGGTTGTATTTGAGCAGTCCGTCAAACATACCGCTAAGTTAATATTTTTTTTCCACTTTTTCTATTATCTTTGCAGCCGTGAAATCTGTAAAACGGCGCATATCAGCTAATTTTTTACTGTCGATTGTATTGTCGATAGTATTCCTGGCGCCGTTCCATCACCACGAAAATTCACTTTCGCAGGAAATCTCCTGCACCGAGTGCTCCCATCACCAGCCTCACCCCGGGCACCTCACGCAGAATCGCGGCACGGACGAATGTCTGGTGTGCCAGTTGTTAGCCCAGGTATATGTACCTACGGTGGGCCCTGTGGTTAACCTCCTTTCGCCGTATTACGTAACCATCGGCACTGATTTCTCTGGTGATGCCGTTCTTTGTTTTACCCCTCAATCTTCTCCCAGAGCCCCGCCTGTATCATTCTGTTTTTAGTTTCCTACCCATCCCATTATTCTTTAACTAAACAGAATGAAAAAGATAATTTTTGTATTGTCGCTGCTACAAGTATGCCTGGCAGCGACCGCTCAGGAGACTGTTCCTGACTCTACAGACGTATTCTATAAACATCTGCAGCTTAATGAAATTGTAGTCACCGGTCTTGCCGGAGACAGCAAAATGAAAGAAATGCCGGCGCCGGTTTCGGTGATTCGTCCGGCCGATTTGAATGCCCGTGCGGGCGGCAACATTATTCATGCCATAGCCGCCGAGCCGGGCATCAGTGAAATAACCACCGGAGGT
>JAGCWB010000135.1 GCA_017962065.1 Bacteroidales bacterium | reverse complement strand
GGATAAAGAGTACCATATCGGCATCCTGCTCGATTGAACCGGAGTCGCGAAGGTCGCTCAGCTGTGGCTTGCCGGTGCCGCCGGTACGCTGAACAGCGTTTCTGGACAGCTGGGACAGGGCTATGATGGGGATTTCCAGCTCTTTTGCCGTGGCCTTGAGGGTACGGGAGATGGCTGCAACTTCCTGTTCACGAAGGCCCCTGAGTTCCACCGGGCCCTGCATTAGCTGCAGATAGTCCACCACTATAAGGCGTACGCCCTTTTGCTTTACCAGACGCTTTGCCTTTGTGCGGAATTCCACAACCGGAATGCCGGGTGTGTCGTCTATGTACAGGGGCGCTTTCACCAGACGCCTGAGTGTGTCTTCCAGCTGAACCCATTCGTACGGTTCCAGCTTTACGCCGCCCTTGATTTTTTCGCCAGACAGGCCGCTTTCCGTTGTGATAAGGCGCTTGGCAAGCTGATCGGCACTCATTTCCAGGGAGAATACCGCTACCGGCATGTTTTCCTCTACGGCGGCGTTACGGGCTATATTGAGCGCAAAGGCGGTTTTACCCACCGACGGGCGGGCAGCCAGGATAATAAGGTCACTGTTCTGCCAGCCCTGGGTTATGCGGTCGATGGTGGGATAACCCGAAGGAACGCCCGAAAGGCCGGTTGCGCCCTGCATGTCCTCCAGCTTGCTAAGTACCGAGTTGATTACGGAGCCAATGTCGTGGAAATCGCGCTTTACGTTGTTGCGGATGGCGGCGTAAACCTTGGTTTGGGCGTTGTCGATGAGGTCGTCCACGTTGGTGGACTCGTCGAATGACTGCTTGAGGATGTCGTAGGACGCTGTAATAAGGTCCCTCTGGATGGCCTTCTGTTTGAGTATCTTGATGTAATACTCTATGTGTGCGGCGGCGCCTATGTTCTGCGACAGGCCTGCCAGCACTACCGGACCGCCTATTGCCTCCAGATTGCCCTTGGACCGCAGTTTTTCACTTACGGTCACAAGGTCTATGCTTGCATGCTCGTTCACAAGTTCCGACATGGCCTCGAAGATCATGCGGTTCTTGGGATCGTAGAAGCTGGAGGCGGTGAGCTCTTCCATAGACTCGTCTATGGTGGAAGGCTCTACCAGCATTGCGCCAAGGACTGCTTCCTCTACATCAATGGCCTGAGGGGGTTTGTTCCCCATCAGGGTTTCAAGGTTCAGAGGCTCCTGGCGCTGCTTTTTGCGGCTATTGTCCGGCATGTTTAGGGGCTACTTTTCGAAATCCGGATTAATGATGATGCGGCCGCAGTGCTCACAGATGACGAGTTTGCGGTTGCTGGCAATCTCTATACGGCGCTGGGGTGTGATGGTGTTGAAGCATCCTCCGCAGGAGTCACCGTTGAAGATGCTCACAACTGCCAGGTGGTTGTGCACGCTGGCGCGGATGCGCTCGTATGCACTCATTGTACGTTGGTCAATCTTGGAGGCGCATTCATCGCGGCGGGCCCTGAGAACGGCTTCTTCCTTGGCGGTTTCTTCTACGATATTCTCCAGCTCTTCCTTCTTGGCCTTGAGGTCTTCCTGACGGATGGCCAGGCGGTCCTTAATCTCGTCAAGTTCGGCCTTGGCGTTGCCAATTTCCACGCGGGTTTCGGTGATGGTTTTTTCGCTGATAGCAAGGAGCAGTTTCTCGTTCTCGATTTCCTTCTCCAGGGAATCGTATTCGCGGGAATTCTGGATGCTCTCCAGCTGGCGCTGATATTTTTCCACCTTGCTCTCGTGCTCTGCTATTGACAGTTTTGCATCGGCGATATTGCGGTTATACTGGTCTACGACGGCCGATATGGCGGCGCTGCGCTCCTTGAGCGTTGCAATCTCGTCTTCCAGGGCCTCTACCTCTGCGGGAAGTTCGCCCCTTAGCTGGATTATCTTGTCAATTTCTGAATCCGCTGCCTGAAGCTCGTACAGGGTTTTGAGCTTTTCCTCTACGGGCATGTCGGAATCGGCGAAACTCTTCTGCAGGGACACGAAGGTTTCCCTGTTGTCAATGGGAGCCTCCACTATCTTGGCGGCGGCGGTTTTTTTGGTACTTGCCATAAAAATTATAAATCGATTTACATTTTACAACCCAAAGTAGTGGACAGGGTTGCTCCTGTCCAGTACGGCACTTTTGTAGCTTGCAAAGGTAGGAAAATTTTTCCGTATCTGAGCCAAGAAAATGTCCACAATCTCCACTTCGCTCTCAAAATGGCCGATATCCATTACCATGAAGCCGTCCGGGGTGAAGAAATTGTGATAGGAAATATCGGCAGTTATGTACAGCTGAGCGCCTTTGGCCCTTGCCAGGGGAATTTCGCTGCCGCCGCTGCCGCCAAGAAGCGCCACCCTTTTGATGGGCGTTTCCAGGGGTTTGGAACTGCGTATCATCTTTAAGCCGAACTTTTCTTTTACGTACTTGAGGGCTTCTTTGCCGTTCATGGGCTCAGGGAAGTTTCCTATGCAGCCAAGGCCCACGGTACCGTCCTCTTCCGGAACCATTATTTCCACGTTCTTGAGTTCCAGCCTGCGGGCCATGGCACCGCTTACTCCGGCTATCACTTTATCGGCCGTAGTGTGGGCAGCATATACGGCTACGCCTTTCTTCACGGCGCACATTACTGCGGCACCAACAGGATCGTTGGCATTGATGCGCTTGATGCCCTGGAAAATGAGCGGATGATGGGTTACCACCATGTCGCAGCCTTTTTCCACGGCTTCTTCTATGAGTTCGGGAGTGCAGTCGAAGCCCACCAGGACGCCGTGCACCTGGTCCTCCGGACTGCCTATTAACAGCCCGCTGTTGTCCCACTGTTCCTGGATGCGCAGAGGTGCGAACACCTCCAGGGCGCCGGTGATGTCTCCTACTTTCATAGCGCTTTCTTTACTGCAACAAGCTGTGCACGGATTTCCTTAAGGGAGTTAAGCGCTTTCACACGCTTATCCACGCTGCGGCGGTCCTCCGTAAGGCGCTGCTTTGTGCCCTCCAGCGTGAGCCCCTGGTTCTTAATCAGGAACTGGATTTGCCTTAAGGTCTCAATGTCCTCCGGATGATACAGCCGGTTACCCTTAGCGTTACGCTGGGGCTTGATGAACTTCTCAAAATAATTGCTCCAGTAACGCACAGCCGATGCATTCTCGCCCAGCTCCTGCGCCACCTCACCCATTGTATAAATCAGTTTAGCCATAGTCCTACAAATATAGCGAAAAACATTCGTTTTTCCTATACTCGCGGAGCCGGGTCCCACTACAATCCCCTCCCATCGGCCTTTACCTCCCCCTACTCCCAGCTCCAACCCACCCCGAAGGTCCACCGTACGGACCCTCAACACCGTTTTTGCCCCAAAAGTGCCCCCGAAGGTCCACCGTATGGACCCTCAACATAGTTTTTGCCCAAAAAGTGCCCCCGAAGGTCCACCGTATGGACCCTCATGGCATGTTAAAGGGATAGCGTAGCCGAAAACGACGCCGCATCCCGCATTTTTGGCCTTTTTTGAGGGATGACACGTCGCGACAACGCCGCATCCCGCATTTTTGGCCGTTTTTGCGGGATGGCGCGTCGCTAAGACTTGAAGCGATGGGTGAAAACGCCGGATGTCAGAGTTATTGTTAGGATTTGGACCTGGCGGGGGGCTGGTGGGAGAAGCTGCGGCGGGGGCCTTCGAAGTCCAGCCAGTAGTGGTGGTCAAAGGCTTCGCCGGGGAAAAGATCAGGGCCGATATGGTATATGGCAAAAGCCATGTAGGTAATGGGCAGCCCCATGTCCAGGAACATCTTCTCATAGAATGTCTGCACCTGGGTTACGGCCTCCCAGCCGTCACCCCCGACCTGATCGGGGGTCTCAGATGCCCGGTCGGAGCCGGGCATGACGCCCTGATGATAAATATCAGTACCATAAGCCCTAACGGGCAGTTCATTGACCCGGCACACTGCCTGGGTGTATTCATAAAGATACCGGGAATCGGTCTTGAGATGCACTATGCCGCCGGGCTTTAGGAAATGCCGATACCGCTCCAGGAACAATGGCGACGAGAGCCTTGCATTTTCGCTGCCGCGAAGCTGCGGGTCCGAGAAAGTGAGCCATATCTCCGATACCTCTCCAGGCCCTAAGAAAGCATCGATGAATTCGATGCGCGTTCTCAAGAACGCCACATTTGGCAACGCATTTTCCGTGGCATACTTAGCCCCCTTCCAAAGCCTTGCACCCTTAATGTCAACCCCAATATAATTCACCTCCGGATGCCTCAGCGCCAGCGCAATGGTATAATCCCCCTTTCCGCAACCCAATTCCAGCACAATTGGATTGTCATTGCCGAACATCTCCTTGCCCCAGTTCCCCTTGATAGCATGATCCTTCACCCTCAGTTCCTTGGAACCAGGCACCTTATCCAAAATAGCCGACGCATCCGGCTGCAACAAGCACCGAAACGTCTCATTCTCTGCAAATTTCTTCAGTTTTCCGTGACCCATAACTAGTTTTTTCTGGAAACCAGCCCCAGGCCGGTAAGGCCTTCGGGCGGAGAGGGGAAGGTGACGATGAGGATCCAGACACCCGGCTCGGAGGGACTCACACCGGCCCGGTACGGGGCGTACACCTCACGGGCAAGAGGCAGATAAACCCTCTCGGTAAGTTCCAAGGCCGATGGAGACAACCAGCACACATCAATGGCCGCTTGGGCCGGGATATCGGCCCCATGGACATCAATTCTGGTATAAAAGTCAAAATCATAAACGGCCAAAGTATCCGACATATCCACAATGAACCTGTACGGCCCCTCCCCCTTGACAAACCTCTCCAACGACCGTGGCTCCTGGCATCCTACTGCCAGAAGAATCATCGTTAATATGACTACGACTCTATTCACGATTCTTCTTCTTGTTCTTATTCTTCTTACGGCGTTTTTTCTTTTCCGGATCGAAGCGGTTGATGGCATCGTCGCCTACGGCGCTGATGAATTCAGGGGCCGATATATCTTCCTGACGGAGCGTCTCCGGCCTTTCACCTCGGCGATTCATGGCTTGCACCTCGCGAACTTCATCGGCCGTCAGGGGGAACACCTGCGCCAGAGAACCTTTCTCGTAGGAGAAATACAGTTTCTCGGCAAGGATGTCGGTTTTCACCAGCCACGCCTGACCGTCTTCAAACTCAAGCGGTTCTGTCACCTTTGGAATCCTTGACTGTGCATCCAGATACGCCGCCACCTCATAGTTCAGGCAGCACTTAAGCTTGCCGCACTGCCCCGCCAGCTTCTGCGGATTAAGCGACAAATCCTGAATCCGGGCCGCACCGGTTGTAATGGACTTGAAATCAGTTATATAGTTGGCACAGCACAGCTCACGGCCACAGACGCCAAGACCACCGATCAGGCCGGCCTCCTGACGCGCGCCAATCTGCTTCATCTCTACGCGGATATGGAACTCCTCGGCAAAATCTTTGATCAGCTGACGGAAGTCCACTCGACCATCGGCAATGTAGTAGAAGATGGCCTTGGTGCCGTCGCCTTGGAACTCAACATCGCCAATCTTCATTTCCAGGCCAAGGTTGTTTGCCAGCACTCGGGCACGGATCATGGTTTCCTGCTCACGGGCAATGGCATCCTGCCAGCGCTGGATGTCAAAGGGACGCGCCTTGCGGTAAATCTTTTTGAGCTCCTGCTTTTCCGGATCCACGCCTTTGCACTTCATCTGTCGGCCAACAATAGGGCCTTCCAGGGTAACAACGCCAAGATCGTGGCCGTTGGCGGCTTCCACAACTACAAGGTCACCGGTCTTAATGCTCTGGCCGGAAGCATTCACATAGATTCCTTTTCGGGTATTCTTGAAGCGAACCTCGAAGTAATTGTCGAACTGCTCCTGAGCTATGCCCTTGAGGGTGTCGTACACCTCAAGCTTACAGCAGCCCTGCCGGTATTTTATTTCGCGGTCTCCCGTTTCCTCGTCAAGCACAATGGTACATCCGCGGAAACAGTCGAACTGAATTGTCTCGCTAGAGTAATCGTTCATAGCATATATAATTGATTCACCATATCGGTGAAGAGAATTTTCTGATTAACGTTGCGCTCTATGAGCATCAGGGCGCGGTCCATGACGCCAAGTGCGCGGCGCGGGAAGGTAGGTTTAAGGGCCGATGACATCCGCCTGTAAAAGTCCTGGTCCCCTTCCGGAACATGGGCCAGCTGAGGCATCTTCTGTAGCATGAAGATGCGACGAAGGTCCTCCGACGCAAGGCGGCAGAAGGATTTCTGCTGCTCACGGACTTTGAGGTCGGCCACTGCCTCGCCGGTTTCAATGGCCTTGAGCATATCGCGAGCCACAATGGCTTCCAGAAGGTCGTGGAAAAGGTCCACCAGGGCCGTATTGCCGGCAGCTTCCCTGGCATGAACCTCAACTTCTGCCTCCGGACTCAGCGGTTGCACGCGCATGTGCAGACAACGCGAGGAAATGGTAACAAGCACCTTTTCCGGCGCATGGGTAATAAGTAAAAACAGCGTGTTCTGCGGCGGCTCCTCCACCATCTTGAGCAACGCATTTGCCGCCTGGACATTCATCTTTTCCGGCAAATACATCACCACCGTACGGTAGCCGCCCTCAACGGCGCTTAGCGACAGCCTCTCCAGTATGCTGCGGGCTTCGTGAACAGAAATACCGGCCTGCTTCCCCTCTATGCCGATAGCCGTATATAACTCATTCTCAAAGAAATACTGGTTATCCAGCACAAGTTCCCTGAACGGGCCGATAAACTGCAGCGACACAGGCTTGTCCGGCCCCGCCACAGGAAAAACGAAGTGGATGTCCGGATGTATGAGCTTTTGCACGCGCGGATTGCCGCCGTACAGCTCCTCCAGGAAATTGAGCACCAGCGGGAAAGCCCCGCCGCCGTCGTCCTCGTGAAACAGCATGGCATGCGGAACGTGCCCGCTTTCCACCATCTTGTGAAGAGCGGCCACAACCTCCGTATTACCATAAACTTTCATCATTTTTCACGAGTGCCGATATGCCCTGCCAGGGCAGTGAGGGCCTCTTTTGAGGCCGATGAAGGCAGCACCGACAGGCAGGAAACGGCATCGGCGATATAGCCGTCCATTACCTTGCCGGCAAGGGCCGGACCGTCATTACTAAGTACCAGCGCGCGGACCTCATCGGCATATTCCGGATGATCCAGAATGCCGGCCACCTTCCGCCGTAAGGAAACCTGCTCATCGGCCGCCAGCTTTTCCAGCACGCACAACAGCGGCTGGGTGATTTTCTGCTCCTTAAGGTCTATTCCCACCGGTTTTCCAAGCAATGCTTCGCCGTAATCCAGTATGTCGTCTTTAATCTGGAAAGCCGTGCCAATGAGCCTTGCAAAGCAGCCCATCTGCTCCACAACTTCATCTGAAGCGCAGGCCGAAATTGCCGCAGACATAGCCGTAGCCTCAAAAAGCGAGGCCGTTTTGCCGTATATAATTCTAAGGTAATCGGCCTGGGTGGTAAGACCGTCGCCGGCCTTTTCCATTTGCAGGAGCTCCCCTTTCGTGAGATGGCTCAGGGTTTTGGCAAAAATCCTTAGTACTCTTCCGCTTTCCTTTTGTGCGTCAAGTATTTCCTGCACACATTTTACCAGCCAGTAGTCGCCTATCAGAACCGCGGGGCCGCCGCCAAGCATTTTTGCCACTGTTGGCATTCCACGGCGCTCTGAAGCTCCGTCCACTACATCGTCGTGAAGCAGGGTGGCGTTGTGCAGAAGTTCGGCCGCTGCTGCAAAACGGACGGTATCTTCAGTGACGGAGCCAGCAGCCCCGGCAACCAGCAGCGCCAGCATGGGGCGCAGCATTTTGCCAGGCCGCTCCAGCAATTTACGGTTGGTGGCGTCCAAAAGGCCTATATCCGAGCGAAGAGCCGCACCTACATGCGACTCCACCCGGGCCAGATCCGGCTCCAGAAATTTATGAATCTGCTGCACCGTCACTACTCGAAATTCTCCAGCAGTTCTTGGGAGGTATTTACAAATTTAATAAGGTCTATATCGGCCTTGGCGGTCATCTCCGTTTGAACATAATGGTCCAAAAGGGCCTTGAGTGGGTTGTAAAAGCCGTCCAGATTCAGGACATAGATTGACCCGTTGTACTTTTTAAGCTTTCGGAGGGTATGGGTTTCCATTAGCTCGTCAAGCGTGCCGATACCTCCCGGCAGCGCAATGGCGGCGACAGTATTTTCCCTCATAAGCTCCTTGCGGGCCGACATGGTGTCTGTCCAAAGGACCCGGCTTGCGCCGGTATTCTCCATGCCTTCCATGAAACGGGGCAGGACGGCGGTATGGGCACCGCCGCAACGGATAGATTCGTCGGTGATGGCACCCATGGTGCCCCGCACTGTGCCGCCGGATACTATGCCGTATCCCTTCCTGTGCAGGCCACGGGCCACCTCTCGTGCCGCCTTATTGTACTTCGGGTCAATAGTCTGGCTTGAAGCACAGAAGATTACCACCTGCTTCTCCATTAGAAGAAGATGCCAACGGTAACCTTGATACCCTGATAGTTCTTAACGTCCTTGTAGCCGGATGTTACAACACTGTAAATAGAATCCGAATTAAGCTTGTCCTCGTTGTACAGTTTGCCAACATTCATGAACCACTGTACGGAAAGCTGGACATGGTCGAAGATCTCCACACCGCCGCCAACGCCAAAACCAACTTCGAACTTGTTCTTGGCGTCGTTAAGATACTTATTAACATCATCGTAGCTCATGCCGGTGACTGTTCCGGAGAATTTTTCACCAGAGACAACTCCATAGCCGATAAAGGGTTCCAAGAGGAAGAAAGGACGGAAGGCCAGGAGATCAATACCCACCTGGGCTCCAATCTCAAGCTCAACGTAACCGGTATTGGTCTGGAGATTCCTAACATCAGCGTTAACAACGGAGCCTTTGGTCTGGTAAACCAGTGCAGGCTGCAGGGTGAAGATGGGACCCATCTCAATCTTATAGGCGATACCTGCATGCCACAGGTTTGCGTTCTTGAGTTCAGCCGTAAAGGTGCTGCCACTGAGCTTGGTGTTTGATGTGGTATAACCACCGATTATACCGAACTGTGCATTGGCTGCAGTAAAGGTTGCCAGGGCCAGTGCAATGGTAAGGATAAGTTTTTTCATAGGTATTAAAGATTTGCTTTGATTTTATCTACTAATGCGTTCTTGGGCATTGCGCCGACGGTTTTGTCCACAACCTTGCCGTTTTTGAAGAAAAGCAGGGTGGGGATGCTCATGATGCGGTACTGGGCCGCAATTTCATCGGCATCGTCAACGTTTACCTTTACGACGGTGATGTCGTTGGGCATTTCGGCCTCAACCTCGTCTAGGATGGGGGAAAGCATGCGGCAGGGACCGCACCAGGTTGCCCAGAAATCCACGACAACAAGCTTGCTGTCTTGCAGCAGGTCACTGAAATTGGTATTGGTAGCTACTTTCATAATGGTACGTTTTTAATCTTACAAATATAGTAAAAAATGCTAAAGTGCTTCTTCCACAGGAAGTACATATGCGCGAAGACCAAGATCGTTGTTGGCTGCGTCGGTTTCCCGCAGGGCGGCCATTATCTTGGGAGCCAGAGTGTCTTCCACCACGCTAAGCAAAGCATGGTTCTGGGTGGGCCATGCATGGTTTCCAAGGTGAGGCAAACCATCTACGCCTCCCCTGCCGCCAATCTCTTCCCAAACGGTGTAACCTCTTTGTCCAAGGCCCTCCAAAAGCTGAACAATCTCCTGATTGTAAGCCTGGTTATATGCTATAAATATTGCTTTCATAATTCATCTTTTTGAGATTCCCGGTCAAGCCGGGAATGACGATGTGTCAAGCCGGGGACCAAGCGTCATGGCCGACCTGATCGGCCATCTTTGCGTTTTGCTTTATGTTCGGTTAAACCGCAGTAGAGTACGGGGATAATCACAAGGGTGATGAGGGTGGAAACGCTCAAGCCCCAGGCTACGGTAACGCCAAGGCCGTTCCACATTTCCGAGCCTTCTCCCCTGCCCAGGGCCATGGGCAACATACCCAGGACGGTGGTGAGGGTGGTCATGAGGATAGGACGCATACGGCTGCGGGCTGCAGTAACGGTTGCCTCCCGCACGCCCATGCCGCGCTCCTGCAACAAGATGGTGTAGTCTATGAGCACGATACCGTTCTTAACCACAATACCAAGCAGGATAATGATACCTACGGCCGACATCATGCCAATTGCGAGGCCGGAAATCATGTTGCCCAAGGCAACGCCGACGAAGGCGAACGGGATGGAGAACATGATGACGAACGGTCCCATGAAACTCTCGAACTGGGAAGCCATCACCATATAAACCAGGATGATGATAAGAAGGGCCAGCAGAATCATGTCGCCGAACATCTTTTGCTGCTCCTCGTAGTCGCCGCCTATCTGCCAGGTAAGGCCGTGAGGCAGAGGGTTGGCTTCA
Organism: Bacteroidales bacterium; assembly: GCA_017962065.1. Lineage (GTDB taxonomy): Bacteria > Bacteroidota > Bacteroidia > Bacteroidales > UBA932 > Cryptobacteroides. Next base: position 6,952 of record JAGCWB010000135.1, on the reverse strand, counting down.
AGATCGGCCTGAGTCCATTCTACGCCGTCCGACAGGGCATGGCCCTTTGCCATTACGCCGGTAACCGAGATATAACGGTCCCTGTTCTTACGCTGGATGGTGGGCGGAACTTTGCTTTCCACAATGCTGCCAAGGTCTTTTACCTTTAGGGGCACGCCTTGAGCGTTGGTGACTATAATGTTCTCCAGGTCCTCTATGCTGGTACGGAACTCCGGAGCGTAACGCACGCGGATGTTGTATTCCTCGCCGTCCTCACGGTAGTAGGATGCCACCGAGCCGGACATTGCGGCCGATACGGCAGCGGCGGCAGTGGCCGAATTAAGGCCGTTAAGGGCCAGTTTCTCCCTGTCGAAGTCCACCTCATATTCAGGCGTGTACTGGTCCCTGGACAGGATGGCCTGGGTGAACAGGCCGCTGGCCATCATGCGGGCGCGCATGTTGCGGGCTGCGGCTTCTGTCTCGGCAAAATCGTAGCCGTAGATTTCCAGCACAACCGATGCACGGCCGCCCATACCCATGCCGCCTTCGGTAACGTTGAAGCGGTTCAGTTCAGGGAACATCTTAAGATCGGCCCTTATAATATCGGAAATATCCGACACAGAGCGCTTACGGTCTTCCATTGAACCCACGTTGATGTTCATGGAAATAAGGTACGTACCGTTCTGCTGCATTGAGGCGAAGGCGTTTTCCGAATCGGCCTGGCCGAAGCTGTAGCTTAGGATCTTAATCTCCGGGATGTCTTCCAGTAACTTCTGGTAGATACGCTCGGCCACCTCACGCGTGACATCCTGCGCCGTACCGATTGGCAGTTCCACGGTTGCACGGATACGGCCGGTATCGGCATTGGGGAAGAATTCCGTCTTCATCTTGGGAGCATACAGGCCGATAACCACCGCAAAAATGACCACAGCAACCAGCAGAATCACTTTTTTGTGCCTCATGCACCAGGCGATGAAGCGGGAATAACCGCTTGACAGGCCGTCCAGAGCCTTGTTAACGGGGCCGAAGATAAGCGTGAAGAACTTACCGGTGTTCATGTTGTTGTCCATGAGTTGCGAGCACAGCATGGGAACAAGGGTAAGGGCCGCCGTGGTGGACACTATCATGATGATGGAAACAATCCAGCCCAGCTGACGGAACATGATACCAGCCATACCGGAAATCATGGTAAGAGGCAGGAACACGCACAACATGGTGAGGGTGGATGCGATAACTGAAATACCCACCTCTGCGGTGCCATGCACGGCCGCCTCCTTGGGCTTCTCTCCCCTTTCCAGGTGCGACGTAACGTTCTCCAGAACCACAATGGCATCGTCCACAACCATGCCGATGGCAATGGACAGAGCACTCATGGAAATGATATTGAGCGTATTGCCCGTGGCGAACAGATACAGCAGCGAAGCCAGCAGGGCGATAGGAATGGACAGCACAACAATGAGGGTACCCTTGAGCCTTCCCAGGAACAGGAATACCACCAGCATAACCACCAGGAAGGTGATAAGGATGGTTTCCTTCAGGGACCCGATGGTACGGAGGATGTTGTCCGAGTTATCTACAACCGTGGTAATCTTGATGTCCGACGGGAGGTCTCTCTTAAGGTGGGCAAGGGTTTCCTTGACCTTCTTGATAACCTCCACGGTATTGTATCCGGACTGCTTTTGGATAATGATCTGCGCACCGCGCATGCCGTTGGTGTAAGACTCCTGGGACTTTTCCTCCACATCGTCATAGATGCGGGCAACATCCCTGAGGTAGACGGTACCGCCATTAACGGAACCAACCACCACGTCCATAAGCTCCGACGGATCCTGGAACTCCTTCTTGATTCGCAGGGTATAGGTTTCCGAGCCGATATCGATGCTTCCGGAAGGCACATTGCGGTTTTCGCTTGCAATGATCTGGGCTATGCCGGCGATGGAAAGCTTATAAGCTTCCAGCTTGTTAGGGTCGCAGTAAACCTGGATTTCACGCTTGGGCGCACCGGCAACCGACACGGTACCCACGCCGGATACACGGGCCAGCGGAGTGGCCACCCTGTCGTCCAGAATCTTGTCCAGGGCGCTGACGCTTTGATCGGCCGTGGCCGACAGGATCATGATGGGCATATCATCGGCGCTGAACTTGAACAGGTAAGGGGCTGATGCTCCGTCCGGAAGGCGCTGACTCACCATGTCCAGTTTGTCGCGCACGTCGTTGGTTGCCTGCTCAATGTCCGTTCCATATTCGAACTCCAGCGTAAGGACGGCAATGTTCTCACGGGAGTTGGAAGTAATGTCCTTGAGGTTAGGGACGCCGTTTAGGGCGTTCTCCAGCACCTTGGTAAGGTTGTTTTCCACATCCTCGGCCGATGCGCCGGGATAGGAGCTCATTACCATTATGGTGTTGGATTCAAAGTCCGGGAAGTTATCGACAGGCAGGCGCACCAGGGCGAAGACGCCAAGGATGGCGAACGCCAGGAACACCAGCGCGGTGGTTACCGGATGCTCTACCGAAGTTCTGTAGATACTCATAGCACGTTAACCTTTACACCGTCCTTAATGGCGCTCTGGCCTTTTACAACCACCTTCATGCCCTCTTCCAGGCCTTCCACAATCTCATATTCCCTTCCAATGTGACGGCCGATCTTGACGGGCGTGTAGTGCACGGTTCCGTCCGGCTGAAGCACATAGATGAAGCGGGTGCCTGTGCCTTCCTGCTTTACAAGGGCCTGGTCCGGAACGATGATGCTCCTGTTGGTGCCGAAGTTTACCTTCACGCGGGCATACATGCCGGGACGCAGGACCTTGTCCGTGTTGGAAACATGGACCTCGGCCTTGAAAGTGTGTGTTGAAGGGTCTATTACCGGATATATGCGCTCTATCTTTCCTTTGAAGGTTTTGCCGGGAAGGGCATCTACCGTAAGGGTTACGGAATCACCTTTCTTAACCTTGGTGTATTCGCTTTCCGAAACGCCCACGCGAAGCTTCACGGGGACCACCTGCTGTATGGTGAAAAGGGGCGAACTCATGGAGAACATGTCGCCGGCGTCAAAGTTGCGGGCTGTGACAAAACCGGTGATAGGGCTTGTAAGGATGGTGTTTTCCTTAATGTTCTTGTATGAGCTCTCGCGAACCTTGAAATTGAGTTCGGCTGCCTCGAAATCACTCTGGGACAGGCCGCCTTCCTCGTACAGGCTCTTCATGCGGTTGTACTCGTTCTCGTCGTTCTTGATCTGGAGAGTGAGCTGGTCCAGCTGGGTGCGGTCCATCTCGGCCAGCAACTGGCCCTTAGTCACGTAATCTCCAACTTCCACGTACACTTTGCCAATGCGGTTGCCGGCCTGCGGCATGATGTTGTTTGTGGCGTATGCCTCCACGGTGCTGGCGTAAATGTTGTCCTGAGGCACGTCGCGGGCAACTGCCGTGGCAATTTCCACGTTGGGAACTACTTCGGCGGGGCCGGTGGCTGCTGTATTAGAGGCATTGTTTCCGCAGGAAGCGGCGGCAACAAGCGCGGCAATCAGTAGTACAAATTTGCTTTTCATATATTGATTCTGTTTTTATTCGGCGAAATCGTAGCCCAGGGTTTGCTCCAGGCTTGTTTTTGCATTAATGAAGTTGTAAATGGCCTGGTACTGCTGCAGGCGGGTCTGGGTAAGGGTGAGCTCTGTGTTGTTAAGGTCAGTGAGCGTTATCTTACCAATCTGATAGCTGCGGTTGGCAATATCGTATGCCTTTTGGGCGCTTTTGAGTGCCTCCCCGGCGGCGTCGTATGTTTTCATAGCTGAATCCATGGTGGAAAGGCTCTGGCGTATTGCTATCCTCAGCTGCCTTTCCGTTTCCTGGCGCTGGAGGGCCAGTTCATCGGCCTGAACCACCGTTTGCCTTATGCCGTAATAGTTTTGGCCGCCGGTGAAGATGGGAATGCTCAGTGAGAACATTAAAGTGCTGGAAGGCAGCCATTTCCACTGGGCCAGGTTGAACATGTCGCTCTGGGTGTAGTAATTGTAACTTAACGACATTGAAAGCGTGGGGATGTATGCATACGACTTCATGCGTATTTGCTTTGCAAGCATCTCGGCCTGAGCTGCCAGCTGGCGCATCTGGGAGTTGCGGTCCAGGGAGGCCTCTGAAGCTTCTGACGCTTCCATTATCTCGTAAAACATTTCCTGCGCATAGTCTTCCAGACTGCCTTTCACGTCGATGTCCTTATCCAGATCCAGGCCCATGACGGCCTTGAGCTGCCATAGGGAAAGGGAAATTGAATTCTCGGCCGCAAAAAGGTTGGGAATTGCGGCGGCAAGGTTGCTGCTTGCACGGGCAAGGTCTATTTCCGTTGCCTTTTTAGCCTTGTACTTGCTCTCTGTGAGTTTGAGGTTCTCTCCGGCATTTTCACATACTGCATCGTACACATCGAACGAAGCTTTTGCCATGAGAACAGAGAAATATGCCTGTTTTACGGCGGCAACCGTGCCCAAACGGCTTTCCCGTGCCTGTTCCACGGCAAGCTCCACCTGGTCTCCGGTTATCTTGAGGCTTTCCCACAACTGAAAATTAATAACCGGCATTGATGCGGTAAGACCCAGTGTAACCTGGTTACGGCGGCCCATTTCGATTGGATCGCTGCTGGAAGATGAACCTCCTTCCGGTTCCGGCGTTACGTAAGGAATAAAGGGAGTACCCGTAACTTCGTACAACTGCTGGATGTAGGCCATGATGGGCTCGAAGTACGATTTGAACATAGAAGCCATGCCGCCGCCGCTGGAGCCTCCGTCACTGTCGTCCGAGCCGAAGAACACTTTTTGCTTCTGGATTGCATAGCTGTATGCAAGGCTGGCACTTATCTGGGGGAAGAGGGCTCCGTATGCGCCTTTTTTTGCGTACTGCTGGCGCTGGACCTCCATATCGGCCACTTTTACGGACGTATTCTCTGATAACGCTATTTTGATGGCGTCGTCCAGGCTTATTACAAGGGTGGAGTCCCCTGCCGGACGTTCCGTTCCACTGAACTGCGCCCGGGCAGATAAGGGCAGCAGAATAAGGAGCGCAATTACGATTCTCTTCATATAAAACCTACTAATTAAGTCGCAAAGATACTACAAAAATCACGCCCGTAAAAGTTTTTTATTATCTTTGCACTTACTATGGAGACACTTGTAGTACATTGGAATGTAGATCCCGCAATCCTTCACATAGGCGGGTTCGAGCTCAGGTGGTATTCGCTGCTGTTCGTGAGCGGCTTCGTGCTGGGCTGGTACATAATGAAAAGCTTCTTCCAGAGGGAGAAATTAAACACGGACCTGTTGGACCCCATGCTGTACATGCTGCTCATCTGCACCATCGTGGGCGCCCGTCTGGGCCATTGCATCTTCTACCAGCCGGACTACTATTTTGGCAGTTGGGCCGGATTCTGGGAAATCTTCATGCCTTGGAAAGGTGGCCTTGCAAGCCACGGCGGCACCATAGCGGTTATCCTGGGCATATATTGGTACGCTAAAAAGTATGGCCCCCAGAACGGCTTCGACTTTGTATGGCTGCTGGACCATCTGGCCATCCCCGTAGCCTTTGCCGCCTGCTTCATCCGCCTTGGAAACCTCTTTAACTCCGAGATTTACGGCGGTCCCACAGATCTCCCCTGGGGCTTCGTTTTCGAGCGCAACGGAGAAACCGTTCCCTGCCACCCCACCCAGCTTTATGAGGCCGGCACCTATTTGCTTCTGGGTCTGTTTTTGATGTGGCTATACTGGAAAAAACTGGACCAGACCTACCGCGGCACCTTTGTGGGAATCTTCCTGGTAGTATGCTTCGGTAGCAGGTTTTTAATTGAGTTCGTAAAGAACGATCAGGTAGACTTCGAAGCCAACATGGTACTGAACATGGGCCAGCTCCTGAGCATCCCCTTTGTCTTGCTAGGCATCGGCCTTCTTGTATGGGCCTACGTAAAAAAACTCCCCGCCCGCGCCATCCCGCCGGAGCAACCCTCCGGTCCCAAACCCAAAGCCACCACCCACTACGCCCACTCGCTGGAAAAGTAGCGCCCAGTGCTGGCGGCCAATTTGTTGATACACAGTAACTTAACGCAAAGTCCTCGTTCGGTTTTTGAACGAGGACTTTATAGTAAACCGCTGATTATCAGCGAATTAGCCGCCAGGGCAAAAAGGGCTTTACTCCACTATAGCAGCAATGCCGGGGAGGATTTTGCCTTCGATGGCTTCAAGCATGGCGCCGCCGCCAGTGGAGACGTAGCTCACTTTGTCGGCAAAGCCCATCTGGGTAACTGCTGCAACGGAGTCGCCGCCGCCAACAAGGGTGTAGGCGCCGTTCTTGGTGGCTTCGGCCAGGTCGGCTGCAATCTGCAGGGTGCCCTTTGCGAAGTTGGAAAGCTCGAAAACGCCGACGGGGCCGTTCCAGAGGACGGTCTTGGAGTTCAGGATGATCTTCTTCCAGTTCTCCAAGGATTCGGGAGATGCATCCATGCCTTCCCACTCGTCGGGAATCTGGTCGATGGGGAAGATCTTGCGGGGCGTATCGTTGTCAAAAGCCTGACCGCAAACGGTGGCAACGCTCAGTGACAGGTTTACGCCTTTCTCCTTGGCTTCCTTCATGATCTCAAGTGCATCGGGAATGAGTTCGTCTTCGTGCAGGGAGTTGCCGATATGGCCGCCCAGTGCCTTGACGAAGGTATAACCCATACCGCCGCCGATGATAAGGTTATCCACCTTACCTACCAGGTTCTTAAGCACAGCAAGCTTGGTGCTTACCTTGGAACCGCCGATGATAGCGGTGAGGGGGCGTTTTGCGTTCTTGAGAACGTTGTCGATAGCCTTGATTTCACCTTCCATCAGGTAGCCGAACATCTTGTCGTTGGGGAAGTATGCGGCGATGAGGGCGGTGGAAGCGTGTGCGCGGTGAGCGGTACCGAAAGCGTCGTTGATATAGCAATCGGCATAGCTTGCCAGGGTCTTAACGAACTC
>JAGCWB010000134.1 GCA_017962065.1 Bacteroidales bacterium | reverse complement strand
CATCCGCGCGGCCAAGGAAACCCGTATAAGGGAAATCACCACTGGCGGCGGAGTAAGCGCCAACAGCGGCCTCAGGGAAATGATAGTGGCCGAAGGAGAAAAACGCCACTGGAACACCTACCTGCCGGAATTCAAGTTCACAACCGACAATGCCGCCATGATAGCGGTTGCCGGATGGTTCCAGTATAAAGCCGGGGTGCGCACGCCGCTGGACGTTGCGCCGGTTTCAAGAATGGCCGATTTCTAAAGCGCGCAGGCTGTCGCGCAGTTAATCCCGTCCATGGCGGAGGACACTATTCCGCCCGCATAACCGGCACCTTCACCGCAGGGATAAAGGTCGGGAACGTCCACATGCTCAAGCGTTTCCGGATTCCTGGGAAGGCGGATGGGGGAGGATGTGCGGGACTCGACGCCAAGGAGAAGAGCTTCGTTGGTGTAATAGCCGTGCATCTGGCGCTCCACCACCGGGAACACCTTTCTTAGCCTTGAGGCCACGTGCTCCGGCAACAGTTCGTGCAGCGGGGCCGATACGGTTCCGGGATGATAGGAAGTCTTGGGCAAGTCCTTGGAAACCAGGCCTCTGCAGAAATCTTTCATGCGCTGGGCCGGTGCAGTGAAAGGATGCTTGCCGCCATGTTCAACAGCATATTTGTACATGGCCTTTTCCACGTCCCTCTGGAAATCCATAAGGGCAAATGGGCCATCATATTGTGCCGGCTGGTCGCCCGGTTCAATCTGCACCACAACGCCTGAATTGGCCCATTTTGAGTTGCGGGCCGCATTGGACATTCCGTTGAGCACAACCGTTCCTTCTTCAGTTGATGACGGGACCAAAATTCCGCCCGGGCACATGCAGAAAGAAAATACGCCACGGCCATCCACCTGTTGCACGAAAGAGTATTCGGCAGTTGGCATAAACGGCTGATATTTACCGTGATATCGAATCTGGTTAATGAGCCACTGCGGGTGCTCCACCCTCACGCCAAGCGCAAATCCCTTGGCCTCCAGGGCCCATCCTTTTGCCTGGAACATCTCATAGATGTCGCGGGCCGAATGGCCGCAGGCAAGTATTACTTTATCGGCCTTGTAAACCGCCTTGCCGCAGCTTACTTCAAAGCCGCCGTCGGGGAGTTTTGCGATGTCCGTGACGCGGGAGTCAAAGTGATATTCGCCGCCGTGGTCCTGGATGCAGCTGCGTATGTTTTTTACCACTTCCGGCAGTTTGTCGGTGCCGATGTGGGGGTGGGCGTCAATCAGTATGTCCGGATGGGCACCGAAGGCCACCAGCTGGTGCAGAACCTCGCGGATATCACCTCTTTTTGACGAGCGAGTATAGAGTTTTCCGTCGCTGAACGCTCCGGCGCCGCCTTCTCCGTAGCAGTAGTTTGAGTCCGGATTGAGCACGCCTTCCGTGGACAGTTTGGCCATATCCACTTTACGTCGTTCAACATCTTTTCCGCGTTCCAGAACTATGGGTTTAAGACCTTTTTGGAGCAGTTTTAAGGCTGCAAACATTCCGGCCGGACCGGCGCCAATCACTATAACCGGTTTTTCCTGATGAACATCCTTGTACGGTTCTAATTTGTATGGTTCAAAGGTCTCGTTTTCCCTGTACGCTTGAACCCTGTAGCGGTAAAGTATGTCCTGGCGGGCATCAATGCTTCGGCGCGTAACTTCCACGTGCCCAACTTTTTCCGGCCTTACGCCAAGGGCCTTGGCGGCGGCTTCCTTAAGCTGCTCCGGGGAAAGCTCTTTCCCCACTTTCTGCGCTATCTCGAACTCTTTCATAGCTTGATCAGAGCCTTTGAATCCCGGCCGTCCACGCATATCGTGAGCGGTTTGTCAAGGCTCACGTGGCGCAGGTACTCTGTTTCAAATTCGGCCGGCATTGCGTCCAGGGCGCCAAGGTCAATGGAATCTTCCGGCCTGGAGTACGGATCCACGTTTACATATCCGGCGTTGAACGACGTAAGGTTCTGGAAAAAGTGCGAACCCTGGCTGGGATCTACGCGGAAATCCGGCAGGCAGCATTCCACAAGAACACGGGCTTCCGAAATGTCGCTCCACGTAACCGGAACGCCAAGTGTGGGGATGCTGGAGCCCCATCGGCCGAAGCCTATACGCACGTACTGGCGGCCCTGCGCGCGCATTTTTGCGTTCAGTTCCCGCAGCTGGGCGGCCATTTCCTGCGTCTTCATCTTGTCGAAGGCATCGGCCTTAAGGTATACTATTTCTTTTATGCCGTCAAGCCAGCCGGTGCCAAGGGCGCTGGACGAGGTTACAAGAGCGTTGGAGCAGTCTATGCTGTTCCAGTCCACTTCCGTATTCAGGCTGTCGGACGATATGGGCCTGATTTGAAGGGCGTTGAATCGTCCGGTATCAAGGTCGGCCGCAAATTCCAGTTCTACGCCGCATTGCATTTCGGCCGAGCAGATGTCAAGCAGTTTCTGCAGGATGGTGGCCAGGGGATAGGTTCCGTACTGCAGCACGCGGGCAAAGGTGACGCACTTGGGTCCTCTTGCAAACGGGGAATCCACCAGGCGCATGTTCTCATAGTCGTAAGTTGAACTCACCTTATGGAACGACGGGAACTGGTCGCATTCGTTAATTGGAATGCGGACAAGGTTAACTCCGTCATCGGCCGATGTCTTGAATTTTTCCGGCTGAAGGTCAAGCGCATACATCACCTGCTGGGTGTCGCGCATCGCCAGGTCCGGGGTGGATATCTGAAGGACATGCTTGGGATATGAGGGGCTGAACCGCAGCACCTGCTCGCCATCCACAACCGCCTTTCCAAGGCCGTAAGCCAGCTTTACAATGCCTTCCTCGGCTTTTTCGTGGCCTATGGGATAGAAGTTCACCGAACGTCCCACGCCGGAGAGAGTGGGGAAGAAGAAGCCGTTTTCCTGCGCCCCGCAAATCTCCTGGATCACAATGGCCATCTTCTCTTCCGAGATTACGTTGGCCGTGGCCGATATATAGGCACGGGAGGCCGAGAAATACACCGATGCATATACGCTCTTTATGGCCTTGGCCAGAAGGCGCAGCTGCTGGTCTTCGTTCTCTACGGACGGCAGCATATAGGTTGAATAAACGCCTGCAAACGGCTGATAATAAGAATCTTCCAGTTTGGATGACGAGCGCACGGCAAGTGGCGCCTTGACCACGCGGATGAATGCCCTCAAGGCCTCCGTAAGCTGTGCCGGAAGGGTGGAAGACGCGAATTCCGACAGCAGCTCAGAGTCTGAAATATCGGCATTTATCACATACTGCAGGCCGTTTTCAAGTATGAAGCGGTCGAAGTATTCAGTTGCTATTACAAGGGTTCTTGGGACGCTTACTTTTGCCCCGTCCCAGGCGCTGTACAGATTGTATTTGTACAGTATGTGGTTCAGGAAGGCCAGGCCGCGGGCCTTGCCGCCAAGGGAGCCTTCGCCAAAGCGGGAGAACCAGATGGTGTCGTTATATGTTGCTGGGTCAAAGCGGGCAACCACGCCAAGGCTTTGCTTTATGCGGTATTCGTGTATGCTCTTTACCGCCACTTCGCGGAATACTTCGGCATTTTCGAAGGTGACGTTCTTGATGGCCGTTCCTTCCTTGAAAAGGCCTCGGGCCAGCATCCAGCGCGATACGTAGTTCTTGCTGCGCATCTTGTCTATCTGGTTTGCAGGCAGGCGGGCAATGATTTCCTCGGCCCCCTGAAGGTCGTGCGCTCTGGCGGTTTCCCGGCCCTGGGAGTCTGTTGCGACAAAGTCGCCGAAACCGAATTCACGGCCGATATATTCCGACAGTTCGTGTGTGAGGGTTTTGGAACTTTTCATTATGAAGCCGGCCTTGAGACTCTCGGCAACCTGGCGCATGCTTTCCTGCGAACTTTGCATAAGGATTGGCATCTTGGGCGTTTCCTTGCGTATCATCTTGCAAAGGACAACGCCGGCGTCAAGCTTTTCAAGGGATGGTTTGTCGTGCCTGTGAAGCACAAAGCCGATATCGGAGATTACGCCAAGGAGGTTATCCTTATAGCGGTGGTACAGGGTTTCCGCATCGTCGTAGTTGGTGGCCATAAGGATCTTCGGCCTTGCTCTTTTACGGAAAATCTGCTGCTCTTCGTTAAGGGCGTCGCGAACGGCCTCTATGTTCTGCTGGAGGATAAGTTTGTACAGCAGAGGCAGATAACTGGAATAGTAGCGTACGGAGTCTTCCACCAGAAGAATGCACTGCACACCGCATTCCAGAATGTCGTGCGGGGCGTTCATGCTGTCTTCCAGCAGCTTGATTATGGCAATGATAAGGTCTGTGCTGCCGGTCCAGTTGAAGATGTAGTCTATGTTGTGAAGGTCACGGTCTTCCAGCTGCCGATAGACCTCCTTGGAGAAGGAGGTGAGAAGGATAACCGGGGTCTGGGGGTCGTGCACTTTCATGCGGGCGGCAAAGTCGAACACGTCCACCTCTCCCACGTTGTACAGGGTTATAACAAGGTCCCAGTGCTCTCCGGCGGCGGCTTTTGCAAGGGCTTCGCTTGTGGAAGCCGCCTTCTCGAACACGGGCGGGCCGCTAAGGTTAAGCTCGGCATACTCATTTGATATACGCATGTCCAGCCGGCCTTCCTCTTCCAGCGAGAAATTATCATAGTTGTTGCAAACCAGGAGGATACGCCGTATCCTCTTACACATCAGTGAAACGTGTTCTGTCATAAGCGCAAAATTACGCAAAAAATTGTTATATTTGTAAAATATGGTACCTGAACTCATTGGAAAATACATTTTCCTGGTCCAAACCTTCGTGGACGCGGGGGAGGAAGGCCTGTCATGGCCCCAGTTGTGCCGCAAGTGGGAAAGCCGCTACGGCAGCACATATCCCCGCCGATCGTTCATTAATCACAGGGCTGCGGTGGAGGAAGTCTTCGGCATTGCAATCACCTGTGACAGAAGCACTAACCATTACCGCATAGATGCCGGGGAAAGCGCGGTGGACAAACGTGAAGCCGTGGAGTATCTGATTAACACCTTCACCGTGAACAGCCTCCTCACCCTTGGAAAGGAACGCCTGAGCGGCCGGGTGTCGGTAGAGGACGTCCCTTCCGGTCAAAAGTACCTTACAAGCATTATGCAGGCCATGCTGGAGAGCGAAGTTCTTAGCATTAGTTACCGGAAATACCTTTCCAGTCAGGCCGATGAAAGGACGGTGCATCCTTACGCCGTAAAGGAGTTCGCCAAGCGCTGGTACCTTGTGGCTTTCAGTGAGCAGGCCGAAGAACTTCGTGTCTATGCGCTTGACCGAATATCGGCCTTGAGGCGCACCGGAGAGCATTTCCGCATGCCCAAAAAGTTTAACGTGGACAAGGCTTTCGAGTCAAGTTACGGCATCTATCTGCCGGAAGATGGCCAGAAGCCCGTGCTTGTCAAACTGCGCGCCACGCTTCGCGAATCGGCCTATCTCCAGGACCTTCCGCTGCATCCTAGCCAAACCCTTGTGAAACAGGAAGGGGAGCATTGCATTTTTGCCCTCCGGCTCATTCCGAACCCTAATTTTATTATGGAACTCTGTTCCCACGGCGGCGCGCTGGAGGTGCTGGAACCTTCAAGCCTGCGTGAGGCCGTGAGAGAATCGCTGAACAAAACTCTGTTACTATATGAAAGTTAAATTTTTTGCAATGGCGGCCGCTGCTGCGGTCCTCGTTGCCTGCAACCAAAGTGAAATGAAACCCAAGGAAGGTTACATCGGCCCGTCGGACCTTAAGGTACAGGACGGCCTCATGACTCCGGAACTTCTGCTTTCGCTGGGCCGGCTCTCGGATCCACAGCTTTCTCCGGACGGAAAAACCATACTTTATGGCGTAAGTTATACGGATATTGCCCAGAACCGCAGCGTACGCAACCTTTTCACCATTCCGGTGGAAGGTGGAGATCCCACGCAGCTTACCATGGAGGGCAAAAGCGTTTCCGGCGCAAGGTGGGCCCCGGACGGCGGCTCCGTGTTTTTCATGCAGGACGGCCAGCTTTACAAGGCCCCGTACTCCGGCGGCAAGCTTGGGAAATGGGAGCAGCTTACGGATGTTCCCGGCGGCATTGAGGACTTCAGCCTTTCCCCGGACACTTCTCAGATAATGTATGTGGCTTCCGTGCACAGCGCCGTAGAAGTCCCTTCGGATACTGATCCAATGCTTGACAAGGCCGAAGCCTATGCTACGGAGGATCTTATGTACCGCCACTGGGACCACTGGGTAACGGAAATCCCGCACACTTATGTGGCTGCTTTAGGTAATGGTATGGTGACGGAAGGCATTGATATCCTGGGCGGAAGCGATGTTCTGTACCAGCTTCCCAACGGCCCGTTCCCGGATATTGCCGACCTTGCCTGGAGCCCGGACGGACAGTACATTGCATACGCCTGCAAAAAGCTGGAAGGCAAGGAATACGCCTTCTCTACCAACACCTGCATATACATCTATTGCCTGGAGACAGACGAGACACTCCAGTTAACATTTGAAGGCGGCTACGACACCCATCCTGTATGGAGTCCGGACGGCAGTTCCCTTGCCTGGCTTTCCATGGAAAGGGACGGCTACGAGGCCGATAAGGTCCGCCTGATGGTGGCCGATATCATTTATCCGGAGATGTCTCTGGAAAACGTACGCGACCTTACGGCGGAGTTCAAGTATAATGCCGACGGTCCGGTGTGGGCTTCCGACAGCAAGTCAATCTACTTTGCTTCGCTTGTAGAAGGCCTTGAAGGCATCTTCAACGTGATTACGGAAGGGGAGACAGTGATTACCCGCCTTACCTCGGACACTTTGTGGTTCGACTTCGGCTCGCCTTTCGGCGTTCTTCAGGACGGCACCCTTCTTACCACTTATGCCTCAATGGATTTCCCTACGGAACTGGTTGCGGTGAACGATTATGCCGTGCGCCAGATTACCTATGAGAACGAGCATCTGCTGTCCCAGCTCGACGGTCACGAGACCGAGGCCCGCTGGCTTGACACCGTGGACGGCCAGAAAATGCTCACGTGGGTGCTGTTCCCGCCGCGCTTCGATCCTACTAAAACTTATCCGGCAATTGAAATATGCCTTGGAGGTCCTCAGGGTACTCTTTCTCAGGAATGGAGTTACAGGTGGAACTATCTGCTGATGTGCCATCAGGGCTATGTGGTGGTGCTTCCCAACCGTCGCGGAACAACTGCTTTCGGCCAGCCTTGGTGCGAGCAGATTTACGGCGATTATATCGGCCTTAACATGCAGGATTATCTCACTGCCGCGCGCGATATAAAGAAAGAGCCTTATATTAGCGGTGTGGCCGCCTGCGGTGCTTCTTACGGCGGATACAGCGTGTATTACCTTGCCGGTATCCACGAGGATATGTACGATTGCTTCATTGCCCATGCGGGTATTTTCAACGAGGAGCACATGTACATGACCACAGAGGAAATGTGGTTCCCCAACTGGGACAACGGCGGTCTGGGCGAAGGTCCCGAGTTCGGCGGTATTCGCCAGGGCGGCTCCCCTTGGAGCAACCTTCCCAAGGCTAAACGCCACTACGACAACTCGCCCCATAAGCTTGTTACCAAGTGGCACACGCCCATCCTCTGCATCCACGGCGGCATGGACTTCCGCGTACCCGTGGACGAAGGCATGGCCGCCTTCACCGCCGCCCAAATGATGGGCGTTCCCTCCAAGCTAATAGTGTTCCCCGGCGAAAACCACTGGATCCTCAAGCCCCAGAACGCCCTCTACTGGCACCGCAGCTACTTCGACTGGCTGGACAGGTGGATGAAACCTGCAGAGGAAGAGTAGCGGCCGGTCTGGCTGGCGGTTAACTTGCTGATACTCAGCGCGTTGCTGTATAGTAATCGTTCGTTTTTCGAACGATTACTTTGTTATAAGCACCT
>JAGCWB010000133.1 GCA_017962065.1 Bacteroidales bacterium | reverse complement strand
TCCTCCGGCAGCGCCTCGCGGGATTCGCCGTCCAGCAGAACGGCCGAATGTGCTTCTACCAACGCCTGTGCATTAGGGTAAACCGGTACCGTAACACGCACGGCATCGGAGAACTCAGCTGCCTTGAAGACGGCTGTAAGCACCAGATCGCCAGTGCCTTCAGTTTGCACCCTGAACCTCTGCGTCACGGTTTTTCCGGGCTCCACAACCACCGGAACCTGCTGCACGGCATCCTCTCCTACCATCAAGGCAATGACGCCGGAGACGGGTTCATCGGCTATGGAAGAAACTGTTACCGCATCGTAGTAAACATAGCCGGCATACATATAGCGCTTCTCCATCAGAGCTACCTTAACCGGCAGGGACACAATCATTTCCTGCTCCACGAGGGCGTTGTGCATTGCAGGGTCGTGCGCGTACGCGCGTACATAATAGGTACTGAGCTTATCGGACGTCGAGAAACTGAAATTGAGCGTTCCATCGGCCTCCGGACGCAAATGCGGCTGGAAAGTAAGGGCCGATGAGAAGTCTTCACGCACCTTTATATCGGCAAGTCCGCCGAACGACGGCTTTTCCTCCACCAGCTGGAACGGCACGGCTGAATCCTCAACTGCGCCCATCATTTCCACCTCAACACCGGCCGATTTTGCCACTGCGTTGCTACGA
Source organism: Bacteroidales bacterium (assembly GCA_017962065.1). GTDB lineage: Bacteria > Bacteroidota > Bacteroidia > Bacteroidales > UBA932 > Cryptobacteroides. The sequence continues at coordinate 4,434 of JAGCWB010000133.1, read as the reverse complement.
TAAAGGATTGGCTCATAATCACTTCCACCAACTTTGCCGCAGGCGCTGGAAATATAGGCCGTCTCTACCGAGAAATCGCGCATGTTCACCACCGTCCAGTCGTTGGTGGCTATGGCGTCCATGCTCTTGTCCCAGGCGGCTACAAGAACCTCGGCGTTCGGAGCGGTCTTGAGGCCGAAGGTGTAGGTGGTGCCGGGATAAGTCTTGTCCTGAAAGCGGGTGAACTGCAGCGGCATGCTGTAGCGGTCTTTTGCGCGCCTGTAAACGCGGTCGTAGCACACTGCACGACCGTTTATGAAGTAGAAAATCTGCAGAGCAACTGCATCCGGATAGCTGTCCTTGTAAGGGAAGGACAACTTATCCAGCGAACCATCGGCTACACGGAATGTTTTGTGCACCAGCACTTCACGCTGTTTTCCGTAAAGGGTTGCAACGGCGTAGGCATCGCTTTGAGTGGTGCCAATTCTTGCCGTAATGCCGTATTTATCGGCCACCTCAAGCGGGCCCGGAATGAAGATTCTGTCTATCTGCTTCATCAGGGTGCGGTCGTCGGGGCCGATGCTGTAAACTTGGACAGTTTTTTCGGCCTTAATCTCTTTGCCGTCCCTTCTTTGCACCATCAATTCGGCCTTGACGCGGTAGAAGCCGCCGGCCGGAAGTTGTACGGTGAGCAGTTGGCCGGAAGGCGTGATGCCGGATTCCAGGACGCTCTCATCGGCCTTAAGTACCTTATAATGAATTTGTACGGGCACTATGTTGCCGTTGCCGTCCTTTGCACGGAGTTCCATCCTTAGGTTGGTATTGAGGATGGTGTAGCCCTGGTTGGGCATGTCAACATCGGCGGCGTCTTTGATTTGCGTGTCGATATTCAGGTAGTCGCTCACATAGAAGCCTTTGCTGAAGCTGAGCGTTTCGCCGGTGGCGTCGGTGACTGTGACCTGGGCATCGTAGTAGCCGGACTGCTTGACCGGGAAGACAAAGCTGAACTTGTTTTCGGCCAGCGGCTGCTGATCTTCCATAACCACCGAGCCGTAATGCTCTACCTTCACGGACACCTGTGCGCCGCTCAAGTTGTGGCCGGAATAACTTGTTACTAAGCCACTTACGGTTATTTCATCTCCTACAAGATACAGCTGGTCGGTCTGGTCGAAGGCAAGGTCGAAACTTGGAAGCACGAACTCATCTACTCGGAACCAGTCGTAGCCAAGGCCCACTGCTTCAAGCTCGAACCGGCCGTTGCGCAGGCCTTTTGGCAGGGCGAATTCTCCGGAAACTGCGCCCCAGTCATTAGTTGTAAGTTGCAGAGTATTAATGATATTGTCCTCTGAATCGTGCAGGCGGATTTCCAGTTTGCGGCCTTTTTCCACCTTCAGGGCCTTTGACGGATCACCGCTATAGACCACTGCCTTGAACTTTACCGTGTCGCCGGGGTTGTAGGCGCCGCGGTCGCGGTAAAAGTTGCAGCGCAACTGGTCGGGGTAGTTGTCGGTGGAGAAATACCTGTCCACGTAAACCTCGCGGGAGCGACGGGTGCCGCTGGCGGCCACCAAGTTATAGAATCCGCTGTTTTTGGCATCCAGATGCTGGTTAAAAGCCTTAGGAAGCGGAGTGAAGCCGTCCAGTTTCATGGTTGTCTGGGCCACTTCCTTGCCGCTTTTCATAAGGTGCAGAGTAACGCTTTGCAGCGGAACGCCTGTTTTGTAATCGGCCACATATACGCAGCGGCCGCGCCCGTCGATGCGGGTGGCAATTGAAAGGGTGTACTGCGTGTAACTGGCCTGGTCGCTGATTTTTCCGTTTACTGCTTCGGCCATGTAATCGCCGTCTTCCAGCAGCGGAAGGTCTACCGTTACCGTGTCTTCCAGATAAAAACTGCCCGTAGGATTAGTTACAGACCATGTTTTTATGGTCTTTTTATCCTTTCTCAAGGTAAGGTTTGCGCTACCGAGGTTTTGGAAAATGACAGAGATTTTTTTACCGTCAATTTCAACGGTCAAGTCTTTGTCCGTGAGCGTTCTAACCAAGCCATCCGGAGCCTTGCATCCAACGGCTATCTTAGCTTCGTCGCCTTTGTATGCGTCGCGCTCCTTTTGAAGGGCTTTGGCCTTGTCGTAAAGGGCTTTATAATCTTCTGCTTTAGGGTTTTTCTGCCCATCCAGCTCGGTTTTTCTCATTTGAAGGAGGGCCGATTTTGGATAAAGCGCAACGGCTTTTCCCTCATATTTCGCGGCCAGTTCCTCGTAGGATTTGCGTTTTAATTCAAACTGCTCTTTGGTGAAATATCTTTCCTGCAGAATATAGTATTCCAGCGCCGCCTCGTTAGGATATCGGCCTTTGATTTCATTAGCCAGAGGCTCGGTAAGAGGGAGCAGGCGCCAAAGGACGTACTCTTTGTCGTTCACTATAAATGGCTTGAGCGTGCCGCCAAGGTAATTTCCCAGACCGGAGTAAAACGCCGGTGTACGGCCCTGAAAGCCATCTTCTTGCTCCCTTATGAATTCCCACAGCTTGTCCTTGGAAACGTTTTTCCAGTCCGCCATCCAGTGGAAAGTGACTATGGGCTCGTTGAACTGCTCAATTTCATCGGCCAACTGTTTCTGCAGTTTTTCACGCTGCTTCCAGTCCCGGCGCAGCACCGTGTTCACATACAGGGTGGCGGCGTCGTAAAAGTCAACCGGAAGGTGCTTTTCAAGCGCCTCCGCTTTAATTTGAGACAGGATAGAGGCCTCTTGCTGTGGCTTATCGGCCTTTACAGCCTCGTTGTACTTGTTCCAAAGTTTGTCAAGGGTGCGACCGTCATTCATAGTCGATGCAAATGCTGCTGCGCCGGCCAAAACTGCCAGCAAACAGGTGAGAATTAATCGTTTCATTCGAATGAGTTTTCATGCCGTTTTTTGGGGGCGATGCAAGTATCATGCCCTATCGGAACAGGGGCATGGCCTCGGCTACTACGAAAGTACTGCCGCCGATGTAGATGAGTGGAGGGGCGGGGTCTTCGGCCGATGCGCTGCGGTTAAGCTGCTGCGACAGGTTATGACTAAGGTGCACGGCCATCTGAACTGCCTGACGCACAGCGGTAAACGCGTATGCGCGGGATGACAGGGTTACAGGGCCGACGGTGGTGTATGGCTCTTCGCATTGAGCGTTATTCGAAGCTTTTGCAGCTTTCGCCGCGGCTTTTGCGGCCCGGAAGGCGGTGAACCGTTTCAGGATTTCATCGGCCGGAAGGGCGCGTGGCGTGTCCGGAGCGGTGAAAATGTAGGTGGCGTTTTCCGGCATAAGCGGCAGGATTGCGTCCAGATCCTTATCGGCCATTATGCCGTAAACTATTATCAGTGAGGAGAACCGGCCACTGGCTACCATCTTTTGCAGTTGGGCGAAGTTGTGCTGCAAGGCGTGGGCGTTGTGGCCAATGTCGGCTATTACGTACGGCTTGCTGGACAGGCGCTCCCATCGGCCGCGGAAATCCATGCTTTTGGCGGTATGAACTATGCCGTCAATAACTGCTTCGTCGTTGTTAAGTTTTTGGAAATCAGGTAGATGTTTTAGGATGTCTATTGCTGCCAGCACCGTTCTTAAATTCTTGGCCTGAACCTCACTCTGAAGGTCCATTGCTTTTAGGATGGCTGCGTGGCGGTGCCACAGGGAGGGTCTTATCTGATCGGCATAAGTTAGCGGGCAGAACATCCAGGCTTTGTCGTTGAATACAGGGGCCGTTTCGGGGGTGGTCTCCCCTACCAGCGCCGGCACCGCGTATTTGAAGATTCCGGCTTTTTCGGCCGCTATTTGCTCCAGCGTGTCGCCCAATAACTGACAGTGATCCAGGCCGATAGAGGTGATTATGGTTATGCTTGGCTTTTCCAGGATGTTGGTGGAATCCAGGCGTCCGCCAAGGCCGGTCTCTATTACCGCGATGTCCGTGTCTTCATCGGCAAACCATTTGAAGGCCAGCGCGGTAGTGATTTCGAAGAAGGACAGTTCGTTGGCAATGATCCAGTTCATCCAGGTGGTCAGGAAATCGAACACGTACTCCTTGGGGATGGGTTGGCCGTCTATGCGCATCCTTTCTCTGAAATCCATGATGTGCGGCGAGGTGAAAAGCCCTGCCTTAAGGCCGCAAGCCTTGCAGGCCGATGCCAGCATGTTAGCCACCGAACCCTTGCCGTTAGTGCCGGCTATGTGTATGGTTTTCAACTGCTTAGAGGGACTGCCCAGTTCCTTGTCAAACGCTTGCATCCGCTCCAGCCCGGGCTTGTACGCCCCAGCCGTGAACCCGTCCCTCTGAACCGAAGGAAACCGCCTGAAGATATCCTGAACCAGCCTCAGGTACCCCGCCTCTGAATAAGTAGCCTCCATAGCATTACAAATATACAAAATATTCTGCTATAATGGTAGCTTTGGGTGCGCTGGGGCATTTGCGCTGGCGCCGCGTTG
>JAGCWB010000007.1 GCA_017962065.1 Bacteroidales bacterium | reverse complement strand
CGGGAGACCGAATGTAGGAAAGTCAACCCTTTTCAATCGTCTGGTGGGCATGCGCCAGGCAATAGTGGACGAGACAGCCGGCGTAACCCGCGACCGGCATTACGGCAAGTGCGAATGGTGCGGCCGGGAATTTTCAGTTGTGGATACGGGCGGATACACCTCCAATTCGGATGACGTTTTTGAAGACGCCATCCGCCGTCAGGTGGGCATAGCCATAGAAGAGGCCGATGTTGTGCTTTTCATGTGCGAAGCCGCCACCGGCATAACGGACTACGATTCAGAGATAGCCGATATTCTGCGCCGAAGCAAAAAGCCTGTGGTTCTGTGCGTTAACAAGGTGGATAGCGGCGAAAAGATGTACGACGCCTTTGACTTTTATGCACTTGGCCTGGGAGAAGTATGGAGCATATCGGCCGCCAACGGCAGCGGCACGGGAGACCTTCTGGACGAGATTCTGAAGGTTCTTCCGGAGGATGATGCAGTGGAAGATGACCATGCCGATATTCCTCACATTGCAATTGTGGGCCGTCCGAATGTGGGTAAATCGTCTCTTACCAATGCCCTGCTGGGAGAGGAACGCAATATCGTGACGCCGGTTGCCGGTACTACGCGTGATTCCATTTCCACATATTACAACAAGTTCGGCCACGAGTTCATGATAGTGGACACCGCCGGCATGAGAAAGAGGGGAAAAGTTACCGAAGATCTGGAATTCTACTCAGTGCTTCGCGCCATGAGAACTATTGAACACTCAGACGTTTGCATCCTTATGATTGATGCAAATCTGGGCATGGAGGCGCAGGATATGAACATATTCAACGTTATCCAGAAAAACCGCAAGGGATGCGTGATAGTTGTGAATAAATGGGATCTTTTTGAAAAGGATGTGAACACCATGAAGGAATACACGGAGAACCTTAAGGCCCGTCTGGCCCCGTTCAATGATATTCCTATTATTTTCACCTCTGTCCTGAACAAACAGCGCATTCTGGATGTGCTGGATGCCGCTGCACGCGTGGCTGCCAATATGGCCCGCAAGATTCCTACAAGCCAGCTTAACGATGCCATGCTTCCGGAAATAGAGAACTATCCGCCGCCGGCATGGAAGGGCAAGTATATAAAAATCAAGTATGTAACCCAGCTTCCTACCCGCACCCCGCAGTTTGCCTTCTTCTGCAACCTGCCCCAGTGGGTAAAAGATCCCTACAAGCGCTTCCTGGAAAACAAACTCCGCGAGCACTTCGACTTTGAAGGCTGTCCCATCCAGGTTTATACCAGAGCTAAAGAGTTATGTGTGACGCAGTTAAAGTAAAGGACGCGTGCGTCCAGTGGATAAGGGACTGGTTTGAGGAAAACGGCCCCGGATGCAATGCTGTGCTGGGTATTTCCGGCGGCAAAGACAGCAGCGTATGCGCTGCATTGTGTGTGGAGGCTCTGGGTGTAGACAGGGTAATTGGCGTTACAATGCCAAACGGTGTGCAGCCGGATATAGACGACTCTGTAAAACTCATTAACCACCTGGGTATCAAGCGCTACAATATCAATATCGGAAGCGCATTCCAGGCACTTATGGGAGAGGTGGAAGACAAACTTGGACGTCCTGCCAGCCGACAGACCCATATCAACATGGCTCCGCGCCTGCGTATGACTGCGTTATATGCTGTTTCGCAAAGCAACAACGGCCGCGTGGTGAACACCTGCAACTTGTCGGAAGACTGGGTTGGCTACAGCACCCGCTACGGCGATGCTGCGGGAGATTTTTCGCCTCTGGGAGGCCTTACAGTGCAGGAAGTGGTTGCCATTGGCAAAGTCATGGGCCTGCCCATAGACCTTGTAGAGAAAGCTCCTTCGGACGGCCTCACCGGAAAGACTGACGAAGACAACCTGGGCTTCACTTATGCTGTACTTGATAAGTACATCCGCACCGGCGTGTGCGAAGATCCCGCCACCAAGGCCCTCATAGACCGCAAACACGTCCAGAACCTTTTCAAACTCAAGCCCATCCCGCACTTCGAGCCTGCGCTGTAAAATCTATTGTTGCGGGTGTTTCAAATGAGCAAATTATTTGCTATATTTGTAGAGTATGCGTGGGCAGGAGTACATAGAGCTTCTGGAACTCCAGAACCTTATCAAGGAAAGCGTCGCAGAGGCTTTCCCTGGAAGGTACTGGGTAAAAGGGGAGATTAGCTCCTGGAGCCCGCGGGCCAACGGTCACTGTTACCTTAGCCTAACCCAGACAAGGGGCGGAAAGTCCATTGCGGAATCCCGCGCCATGATATGGAAATGGCATTTTCCGCAGTTAAAACAGTTCTTTGAGCAAAGCACCGGACAGGCCCTAGGGGCCGGCATTACCGTGCTGGTAAGGGTGCAGGTAAGTTTCAGTGAGTTTTACGGCGTCTGCCTTTTCATAGACGACATTGATCCTGCATTTACCCTTGGAGAAAAGGCTCTGGAGCGTAAAAAGGCCATAGAAAAGCTAACGGCGGCAGGCTACATGGACATGCAAAAGGAGCTTGCACTTCCGGAGCTTCCGTATCGCCTTGCCGTAATCACTTCCAAAACCGCCGCAGGTTACGGGGATTTCAAAAACCATCTTCTTAACAATCCGGAAGGCTATGCCTTAAGGCTGGACCTTGTAGAGGCCCTCATGCAGGGAGAACAGGCTCCGGCCTCAATCATATCGGCCATAATGGAAGTGCAGGAGCAGCCTTACGATGCAATTCTCATCCTGCGCGGCGGCGGCTCGGAACTGGACCTGGCCTGCTTCGACGATTATGACCTTGCCGTGGCAATAGCCACCTGCCCTGTGCCGGTAGTCACCGCTATCGGCCATGATAAAGACGTACATATTGCCGATATGGTGGCCCATCAGTCCGTTAAAACGCCCACCGCCATGGCCGATCTTTTCCTGGAAGCATACCGGGAACAGGATGCAAAACTTGACCGTCTGGAAGAGCGCACCGGCAATGCTGTTGAGCGGCTTGTCAGTAGGGAAGAACTTAAACTCAAGACCCTGGATTCCAATATCCATCGTGCAATACAGCGCCGCGTATCGGCCTTGGAAATGATGCTGCAGCGCAGCGTGGGGCGCATAAGCAGGGGCCTTCTGCAAAAATACGCACTGGCGGCAAAACTCAAGGACAGCGCCGCCCATCGCGTGCAGTTCGCAGCATCGGCCCGTATCGGCCAGGCCGTTTCAAGCATCGCCCTTAAGGAAGCCAGAATCAAGGCCACGGATCCCCGCAGCATACTGGCCCTTGGTTATGTCCTGGTAACTGGGAAAGACAATAAGGTCCTGAAGACCGTCAAAAAAGTGGCATCCGGAGACCGCATTGGCGTACGTTTCACGGACGGTTCGCTTACCGCCAAGGTGGACCAGGTATGGGAAGAAGACATTAAAAAATCCAATATAGCATGAGTGAGAAGAAGTTCGATTACGCAAAGGCAATAGCCGAACTGGAAGAGATTGCCGTAAAGGTAGAGAATCCGGAAACCAAACTGGACGAGATTGACGCCCTGGTTGGCCGGAGCAAGGAATTGCTGGAGCAGTGCCGCAGTTACCTGCGTACAGTGAAAGAAAAAATAGACAGCCTGGACAAAGAATAAACAAGCGCATATATGAAAAAGATTTACGAAATTGACCCCTGGCTCATGCCGCACAAGGATGCCATTGACGCCCGCCACGAACGCATATGGCAAACGCTTAAACACATTGCCGGGGACGGCAAACTTAAGGATGCCGTAAACAACCACATGTTCTACGGCCTGCACAAGTGTCGGGACGGCAGCTGGGTTTTCCGCGAGTTCGCCCCCAACGCCAACAAGATTTTCATGATAGGGGACTTCAACAACTGGAAACGCACGGATGCATACGCCCTCCAGCCCCTTGGCAGCGGCAACTGGGAACTCAAGCTTCCCGGCATGTTCCTTAAGCACGGCCAGTTGTACAAACTGTACATCGAATGGCCCGGCGGCGGTGGGGAGCGCCTCCCTTCATACGCCACCCGCGTAGTGCAGGACGAGGTTACCAAAGTTTTCAGCGCCCAGGTATGGGATCCTGCACAAAAATATGTCTGGAAGCACCAGCATGCCGGAAAACGCCCTCATCCGTTTATCTACGAATGCCATATCGGCATGGCTTCCGAAAAAGAAAAGGTCGGCTCCTTTGAAGAATTCCGCAAGGACGTTCTGCCCCGCGTCAAGAAGCTTGGATACGACACCATCCAGATCATGGCTCTCCAGGAGCACCCGTATTACGGTTCTTTTGGCTATCAGGTGTCAAATTTCTTTGCACTGAGTTCCCGCTTTGGCACTCCGGAAGAGTTCAAGGCCCTGGTTGACGACGCCCATGGCAAAGGCATTGCCGTTATCATGGACATCGTTCACAGCCACAGCGTGGAAAACACCCTGGAGGGCCTGAGCCAGTTTGACGGCACGGAGCATCTTTACTTCCACAGCGGAGACAAAGGCCGCCATCCCGCCTGGGGCTCCCGCTGCTTCGACTACGGCAAAGATGAAACCCGCTATTTCCTGCTTTCCAACGTGAAATACTGGATGGAAGAGTACCACATAGACGGTTTCCGTTTCGACGGCGTAACATCGATGCTGTACTGGGACCACGGCCTCGGAAAAGATTTTGGCAACTATGGCATGTACTTCGACGGCGGCGTGGACGAAGATGCCGTAATCTACCTTTCCCTTGCCGCCATGCTTGTAAAGGAAATGAACCCCAACGGCTTTACGATTGCCGAGGATATGTCCGGCATGGACGGCCTGGCCGCCCCCTTCGAGGCTTTCGGCTGCGGTTTCGACTTCCGTATGAGCATGGGCGTGGCCGATCACTGGATAAAATGGATCAAGGAAAAGAGCGACGAGCAGTGGTCCATGGGCGAAGTCTGGTGGGAACTCACCGGCAAGAGGGCCGAAGAAAAGACCATCTCGTACGCCGAGTGCCACGACCAGGCTCTGGTAGGCGACAAGACCATTATCTTCCGCCTGATGGACAAGGAAATGTATTTCGCAATGAACAAGGGCTCGCAGAACGACCTTGTGGACCGCGGCATAGCCCTCCATAAGCTCATACGTCTTGTCACAGCGGCAACCGCCGGCGACGGCTACCTGAACTTCATGGGCAACGAATTCGGCCATCCCGAATGGATAGACTTCCCGCGCGAAGGAAACGGCTGGAGCTTCAAATACGCCCGCAGGCAGTGGTCCCTGGCCGATAATCCGGATCTGAGGTACGGCCTTCTGGAGAATTTTGACTCAGACATGGTGCACCTCCTCCGCAGCGGAGATATCCTTGCCGCCCGTCCGGAACTTCTGGTGGCCGACGAACAGAAGAAAATCTTGATTTTCAAACGAAAAAACTGTATCTTTGCGCTGAATTTCTCACCCACCGGTTCTTTTGCCGATTATGGCTTTGCAGCACCGGCAGGGGAGTATGCAAATATCCTGGACAGCGACCAGCCCCGCTACAACGGTTACGGCCGTCTCAATGAAGGCGAGCATCACATCGCTCTCCCGGAAAGGTGTCCCAACGGCAACCAGGCCTACGATCACACCCTCAAGGTGTATCTCCCGGCCCGCTGCGCAATGGTTTTGAAGCAAATATAAACGCACATATATGGCTTTTCTGAAATTCAACAAGTCCGAACTCGTCAATCTCGAGTATTCACTCAAACGCGAGATTATCCTGGCGAACAAGACCGGTGCGTACTGTAACACATCCATCGTAACCTGCAACACCCGCCGCTATCACGGTCTCCTGGCCGTACCGGTGGAAAAGTTCGGTGGTTTCCGGCACGTACTGCTAAGTTCCCTGGACGAGAGCCTTACTCTCCGCGGCAAGCGTTTCAACCTGGGTATCCATTGCTACGGAGACATCTACGAGCCCAGAGGCCACAAGTACATTGTGGACTTCGACGCGGATCCCGTTCCCACCGTGGACTACAAGATTGGAGAAATCCTCTTCTCCAAGCAAATAGTCCTAAGCCCGGACGAGAATCAACTCCTTATCAAGTACGAGCTCAAGAACGCCCCCGCAAAGGTCAAGCTTGAACTCAAACCTTTCCTTGCATTCCGTTATTTCCACGCCCTTACGTCGGAAAATCCTGTAGCAAATACAGATTTCCAGCCCGTACAGAATGGCGCCGCCTTCAACATGTACGAGGGCTTCCCGGATCTTAACCTGCAGCTGAGCACCTCCCAGAGCGCCTTCAAGTACAACCCCGCGTGGTATAAGGGCGTCACCTATTCAGACGAGATGCGCCGCGGCTATGACTGCCGCGAAGACCTGTGGGTCCCCGGCGTGTTCGAGGTGGAAATGAAAGCGGGGGACAGCATCGTATTCTGCGCCACCGCCGGAGAGCCTGTCAACGCCACCGGCCTCAAGCGCAAGTTTACCGCAACCGTGGACAAGATCGGCCCCATCACTTCTTTCCACGATCAGCTGGTAAGGCTGTGCGATTCACTTATCCGCGAGGATGGCGGCAAAAAGCGCATCGTTGCAGGTTACAGCTGGCTGCTTACCGGCCTTCTGCGTGAAACCCTTGGCTCCTTGGCCGGCCTTACCCTTTACGGCAAGGACAGCCCCAAGGAGTTCGAGGAAATCCTGGACAATTTAATTGCCGATAACCAGGAGCGCCTTACCCGCCGCACAACGCAGGTAGAGGCTCCTCTGTACATGGCAATCACCCTCCAGCAGTATATTGCATACGGCGCCAATGCCAAGGATGTATGGGCAAAATATGGTCCCACCATTAAGGCTATACTTGAAAGCTACCTGCCCGGTGAGCGCCAGGAAGTTGCCATGCAGCCCAACGGCCTCCTGTGGGCCCAGAAAGACGGCGTGGCCCTTACCTGGATGAACGCCTACATCAACGGCAGGGCAGTCACGGAGCGCGCCGGCTATCAGGTGGAAACCAACGCCATGTGGTACAATGCCATCTGCTTCGCCCTGGATTACGAACGCAAGAACACCGCCTTCTACAAGAAGTGGAGCGCCATCAAGGAGCTGGTAGAAAAGAACTTCCAGCCCGTGTTCTGGAATGCGGACCTCGGTTTCCTGGCGGATTACGTGGACAACGCCGGCCAGCACCTGGAGCTGCGTCCCAACCAGTTGTGGGCCGTTTCCCTGGACCACTGCTGCGTGGACGACGAGGTAATAAGTTCTGTCATGCGCATAGTTAACTCGGAACTTGTTACCCGCCGCGGCATCCGCACGCTCAGCCCTCGCGACGTGCGCTACAAAGGCGTTTACGAAGGTTCCCAGACACAGCGCGACGAAGCCTACATGAACGGTAGCGCCTGGCCTTTCCTTCTGGCCCAGTTCAGCTATGCCAGCTTCAACATGATGGGCGCAAACTTCATCAAGCGCGCCCAGTGGCTCACGGAAGGTTTCTACGAGGACCTCTCCAAGCACGGCGTAGGCTGCTTCAGCGAACTCTACGACGGAGACCCGCCTCACGAGCCTCACGGCGCCATCTCATCGGCAATGACAGTTGCCGCCCTTCTCAACATCAACTGGCTCATCGAAAAATACAGGGAGGAATAAGCAATGAGAGTACTAATGTTCGGTTGGGAGTTTCCTCCCCATATCGCCGGCGGTCTGGGTACTGCCTGCGAAGGTATTGTCCGGGGTCTGGCCT
>JAGCWB010000132.1 GCA_017962065.1 Bacteroidales bacterium | reverse complement strand
CGAAAAGACCGTTGCCCTCCAGAAGACCAAGGACGAGCTCATCCAGAAAGCAGTTGACGTTGCCCTCAAGAAGGCCGGCATCAACCCCGCCCACGTGGACAGCGAAGACCACATCGAGTCCAACACCGCCAAGGGCTGGCTCACTCCGGAGCAGGCACAGCAGGCACGTGAGATCATCGCCAAGGTTGGCGCAGAGAAGGCTGCTTCTCTCCCTGCCCAGATGATTGACAACATTGCCAACGGCCGTATCCAGAAGTTCCTGAAGGAGAACACCCTCATGGAGCAGGAGTACCAGCTTAGCGACGACAAGAAGTCCGTCAAGGACGCCCTTGCAGCTGCCGATAAGGAAGCCAAGGTCGTTGCCTTCAAGCGCTTCTCCCTGGCCGACTAAATCACGTCTTAAGCTAATAAAAAGGCACCGCAGAAAAACCTGCGGTGCCTTTTTTAGCTCTAGGAAGTTGTCCGACTATTTGAGAACGCGTTCGAAATCGTATTTCTCGAGAACAAGCTTGGATTCGGATTTGAATTCACCCACGGCTGTCTCTTTCTCTTCTTCCCACCATTTTCTGCTGGGAGTGAGCGTGATGGTGCTGCCGGTGAGGCTGTCCTTGCCACCGAAGATGATGAAGGTACCAGTGTAGGTCTCATCTTCCATTCCCTTAGTCGAGGCAGTAATTTTGAAGGTAGAGGCTGTAGGGAAAGTGAGAGTGTAGGTGTACACGACGGTTTCGCAAACCCAGGTGGTGTTAACCAGAGACTCGGCGTTGTTAATGTCCTTCTTGCAAGAAGAGGTGAGGGCGATGGCGGTCACGGTGAGGGCGGCGCCAATCAGAAAAGCTAAAAACTTTTTCATGGATTAATAGTTATTAAGTTAATAAATGATATCCGATAAAAAACGTGTAAAGATACAAAAAAACTTTATTCCGTTGCGAATTTGAAGAACTCTTCAACATCGGCCTTGGTTTGCAGCCGCACTATGTAGGCGGTGTCGCCAAGGTCGTCTGAGAGGGCGAAGGGAACGCGGTTGCACATGCACAGGACAGGACCGTACTTGTCCATCAGTTCCTGGTGGCTGTGCTTGTAACTGTGAGAGTCGCGTCGGCCAACATAGCCGATATAGGCGCTTTCCCCGACGGGCTTGCGCGCCTCGTCAAAGGCTACCATATCGGCCCATATCTGGTACACGTCGGTCTGGTGGGCGTAGTTCATCATGTCGGGGGTGTAGCCTCCCGGCGGGCGCATGTTCACTTCCAGACCCACATAGTCGCCTTTCTTGCCCAGTCCTTCGCGGTCGCGGTCCAGCTGGAAGAACTCCAGGTGCACGAAGCGGCTCTTGATTCCAAAGGCTTTTACCGTGCGGCGGCCAACGGCGGCAAGTTTTGCGGGAACGGTCTTGTTGGTCCAATAGATGCAGTCAAGGTTGCCGTGCACAATATCCATTACTGGAATGGGGAACACGGTGTTGTTCTCGAAGATGGGTTCGCCTTTTGAGTTGTAAACGGCATCGTAGCTAACCAGGAGGCCGGTTATGAACTCTTCAATCACGTAATAGCCCATGTCTTTGGCATGATGCTCCAGCCAGGCTTCAAGTTCCTTGGCATCGTTCATCTTGGTGGTGCCGCCGGCGCCCATGCCGTTGTCCGGCTTGGCAATAACGGGATATCCGGTCTTCTTTACGAAAGCCTTGATCTTTGCCGATCCCTCGGTCCCTTTTATCTGACGGGCCGTAGGGATGCCGCCAAGGGCGTAGTATTTTTTCATCTCGCTCTTGTTCTTGATGGCGGCAATTTTGTCTGTCTTTATACCGGTGTTTACGTTGAAGTCCGTGCGCAGGCGGGCGTCCTGCTCCAGCCACCACTCGTTGTTGGACTCAATCCAGTCAATCTTGCCCCACTTGTGGGCGAACCAGGCTACGGCGCGGTACATCTGGTCGTAGTCCTCAAGGTTCTGTACCTGATAGTAGTCCGTGATGCTTTGTTTGAGCTCCCACGACAAGTCGTCGTAGGGTCTGTCGGCAATGGCAAGAACGTTTACGCCATTGGCCTTTGCCCCGGCACAGAAATGCCAGTAGGTGTCGGGGAAATGGGGAGATATAAATACCAGATTCATAAAAGAATAAGTTTTGTTTTCTTCCGATACGCGGCGCATGGCGCCACGGGTTATTTCGTAGGCTTCGCCACGGAGTTCCGCCGGGCGGCCTTCCTTTTTAATTACATACCCTCCGTCCTTGAAGGTGTAAAAGCGGTGGCCCCAGCTGTCCGGGAAGGCTACATCTTCAAACAGTCGCAGGCCGTCAACCTTGGCGTACCGCACCTGCTCCATATGCGGAACAAGCTGGATATCAGTGAGTCCAAGGCCTTTTAGCCAGCGCTTGTAGTTAGGATCCACAGCCTCTCCCGGCAGTTCCGGATGGGAATAAACCATATCGGCACAGTTCATACTTCCGGCGCTGCATCCCATTACAACGCCTTTAAAGCCTTGAATCAGCTCTTTCAGGCCGATTTCATGGATGAACTTGTTCTGGGTTGGTACGTGGCCGCCGCACAGCACTATCCAATCGGCCTTTTTTATATATTTCGCCACCCTCCCTGCGTTGTGCCTGTCCAGCATAGTGATGGAGGCGGTTTTTATGCCGGAGGAGTGGATGCAGTCGCTCATGCCTTTTTTTACCGAGGCGGTGAAGCCTTTGTCGTCCGGTGCGGCGCTGATCAGCAGCACGTGAGGGTTCCTTCCGGGGCCGGTTACATCGGCCAAGGGGGCTTTGACCTCGGCCAGAAAGCCGTTGTCCTCCGTAAAAGAAGGCTGCCCGTAACGGGTGGGACTGCCGGTAAGAAAAAGGGTCATACGGGATACAAAGATACTAAAAAGGGCCGAAATAATCGGCCGAAATAAAAATTTATCTCATTTGCAAAACCTTACTTCGGAGGCCTTTGGCCGACAGCTTTTCACCTACCCGAGGGAGGGGAAACGGGAAAGGGGTGGGGTAACGTATAAAAAATTATTAAACGTGTCCCTCTCCTCCAAACCTCCTCCCCTCGGGGAAGGAGGCTTACTATCGCCCTTTCAGGGCTCGAAGGTGGAAAATTTCACTAATTTGCATTATTTAACTATATTTGTATGAAACTATAAGACCATGGCTAAATCGACAGGACATATTGCCCAGGTGGTGGGACCTGTGGTGGACGTACACTTCGACGTGTCGGCCAGCAGGAACGCAGAACTTGAACTTCCAAGGATAGACGATGCACTTACAGTCAAGCGCCCGGACGGGAAACGGGTAGTGCTTGAGGTTCAGCAGCATATAGGAGAAGACACTGTGCGCTGCGTGGCCATGGATTCCACGGACGGCCTAAGGCGCGGCCTGGAGGTGGAAAACACCTTCCGCCCCATTTCCATGCCGGTTGGCGCCCAAATTCGCGGCCGAGTGATGAACGTCACCGGAGACTCAATAGACGGCATGAGTGAACTTGACCGAGAGAACTCCCTTCCCATCCACCGCGAACCTCCCAAGTTCGAAGACCTTACCACCAGCCAGGAAGTCCTTTTCACCGGCATCAAGGTTATAGACCTTCTGGAGCCTTACCTTAAAGGCGGTAAAATCGGCCTTTTTGGCGGCGCCGGCGTGGGTAAAACCGTGCTTATCAAAGAGCTCATAAACAACATTGCAAAGGCCCACAACGGCTTTTCTGTATTCGCAGGCGTGGGGGAGCGCACCCGTGAAGGCAACGACCTCCTGCGGGAAATGATAGAGTCCAACGTAATCCGTTACGGCGAGGCCTTCAACAAAGCCATGGAAGAAGGCCGATGGGACCTGTCGCTGGTAGACCCCAAAGAGCTGGAAAAGAGCCAGGTGTCCATGGTTTTCGGCCAGAT
>JAGCWB010000131.1 GCA_017962065.1 Bacteroidales bacterium | reverse complement strand
GCGGATCTTGGCAATGGAAATCACGTTGTTGTACTTGAGGAACTCCTCATTCTTGATGTTCCATCCCAGGGAGAAGGAAGGGACGGTACCCCATTTGTTGTTGGGTCCGAAGTGGGAGGAAGCATCCCGGCGCACGGTTGCCTGGGCCAGGAAGCGCTCGTCAAAGTTATAGGAGATACGGCCGAAGTAAGAGAGGATGCTGTAAGGAATGGAATTCCAGCGTCCCCAGCCGTTGCGGTCTCCGTCGGTCTGCAGACCCAGGGTGTTGTCCACGCTGATCTTCCAGGGATCGTCGGGGAACATCAGGCCCTTGGAAGAAGCTCCCAGGTAGGAGGAGTTGGAAATATAGGCCGACTGGCCCAGCACCACGTTCAGGGCGTGGCGGCCGAAGGTCTTGTCATAGATAAGGGTGTTTTCCACCTGGTAGCTGAAGTAACGGTTCATGCTCTGGGAGGCAGAGGAGCCGTAATTCATCTTCTCGATGGTAGTGGGATTGCCCTTCTCATCGTACGTGGTGGAAGAAGTGATGGTATCCAGGCTGTAGCTCTTGGAAGTGAGGAAGTACTGCTGGGTGTAGCTGTGACCATACACATAGGAGAGGTCCAGGGTAAGGGAATTGCGGAACTTGAGGCCGTCCCAGATCTGGAGTTCGGTGTTGAGGCCGGCTACGATCTTGTCCGTGCTGCTGTAGGCATGCGGACGATCCAGCATGGCGATAGGGTTGGCCTGCTCGTTGTAGGTACCGCCGTCGGCGATGAAGTAGGCCTTGCCCTCGGAGTTACGGATAATATAGGGATATCCGGCGGGATAGAGGGTCTTGTAGCGCTCTTCCTCGGCGGCATCGGCATAGATGGGATCCAGCGGGGACATGCCCAGGGCCGATCCCAGCGGGGAACCGTATTCAGAGTTGGCAGAAATGCCGGCGCTCTGGATGTGGGCGTAGGAAATCTGGTTGGAGAAGGTGAGCTTGTTCAGCCAGTTGCGGTCGGCCGAATTGTCGAAAAGGGTTACGCCCACGTTCTCGCGCAGGGTGAGCCTGTTGTAGTAAGACTGGTCAAAACGGCCGCCGATGGTACCCTTGTTGGTGAGGTAGCTGCCGGAGATGCTGTAACGCACCTTGGAACTGCCGCCGGAGACGTTGAGATCGTGCTTGACGATGGGGGCGTTCTTGTCGAAGATGGCTTCCACCCAGTCCGTTCCATTACCCAGGGAATACGGGTCGTCGTAGATGGGGGCGTTGCCGGAGTTCAGCATACCCTCGTTCATCATGATGGCATACTCGGTAGCGTTCAGGACGGCGGGCTTGCGCCAGGGGTTCTGCATACCGTAAGAGAAGTCGTAGCTGACGGTGGTCTTGCCTTCCTTGCCGGTCTTGGTGGTTACCAGGATAACACCGTCAGATGCACGGGCACCGTACACGGCGGCGGAAGCGGCATCCTTGAGCACATCGATACGCTCAATATCACTGGGGTTGATGTAATCGATGCTTCCGGCAGGCATTCCATCCACAATATAAAGGGGGCTGGCGTGGTTGATAGAGCTGATACCACGAACCACCACGGTGGAGCTGGCGCCAGGGGCACCGGAGTTCTGGGTTACCTGCACACCGGAGGTCATACCCTGAAGCATATTGTCCACGCGAGTCTGGGACTGGACTTTCAGGTCTTCTTCCGTCACGGAAGAAATGGAAGCCGTTACGACGCTCTTTTTCTGGACGCCGTAACCGATTACAACGGTTTCGGCCAGCATCTCGGAGTCGTCCAAAAGGACCACAACCAGATTCTGGCTACCATTATTAGTAATCACCTGCGTAGCATAGCCGATGCAAGAGAACTCGATGGCGGCGCCATTCGGGGCCGTAAGGGCAAAATCACCCTTGACTCCGGTCATGGTACCGTTGGTTGTTCCCTGCTGTACGACAAATGCTCCAATGACAGGTTCGCCGGCCGTATCCTGCACTACGCCACGAAGAGTGACATTCTGTGCGAAAGCCGACAAAGCCAATCCTGCTGCGAGGATCAGAGTTGCGATTTTTTTCATACGCGTTTGGATTTGTTGTGCGTTTGGTTATTTGGTTAATAATAATTGGGTTGTCGACACTTGGTCTGGTGCAAAATTATGTACATTTTACATCGGCCTCGCGCATAAGAATGGAAAAGTAGTAAAAATGAAAAGTCAACCGCCTGAAAAACAGACTGTTGACTAATTTACGATGAATGGAAAAAGTAGTGAAAGATGAGTTACTTTGCCAGCTCTTTCACCCTTTCTTCCAGTGTTTCGCGGTCTCCTAGGGCCGCATTTTTGATGGAAACCTTGTAATTATAGATGGTGCTCACGGAGTAATCCAGCATAGACGCAATCTTCTTGCTGTCGTCTACTCCCAGCAGGATTAAAGCAAATACACGCTGCTCGGTTGTGAGCTTTCCTTCCGGAGGAACCACCCGGGCTTCTTCCTTGAGCAAGGCGTTGAACTGATTTACAAAATCGGGATACAGGGCCAGGAACGTATTGTCAAAAGTTTCGTAAAATTCGTCACGCGCCTTCTCGGAGCGGCCGCTTATTGAGAGCTCCTTGAGCAGCTGGTCAGCTTTGCCCTGCTTGAGCAGGTTGCGGAAGCGGTTATCCTCCGTACGGATGACGGAAATCTGGGACGAGAGGCCCTGCAGGAAGTTCACAATGTACTTTTCCTTAACACGGGCGCTCTGCGAAATCTGCTCGTTGAGTACGCTCAGGGCAGCATTGGCCTGGGCCAGAGAGGTGTTACTGGTTTCCAGATCGCTTCTGGCTTTGTTGAGTTTGCGGGAACGGGCAATCAGGAAATAGGTAACAATAGACAGCAGCAAGGTCAAGGCGGCCAGCACAATGGACCAGATCTGGCCGCTGCGCGTAACGCGGTCCTGCCGGGCCTGGTAGGCATCTTCCACATCCATCAGGAAGCGGGAAATCTGCCAGGGCCGGAGTTTGGCATTATACGAAAGGGCATCTTCCTGCGCTATCCGCAGATAACGGAACGAGCGGTCCACGTCGGTGGGAAGGATGAGCTGCGCCACCATAGTAAGGGATGCATAATCCCTCACCGCGTTGATAAGGTCACATTCGGCCGATTTCACCAGCCAGTACATGCGGCTGGCCTGATCCCCTTTCATATTGGCCAGTTCCGACTGGAAGAAGGAATGGATGGCAAAATCCCGGTCTTCAGGCTTCACGCTTTCCACCAGCATGGTGCTGATGCTGTCGGCCTTCTCCAGTTTTCCTTCATCTGTATACTGGTCCCTCAAAAGCGTGAGATAGCGGGCCGATGAAGGAGGCAGCAGTTGGTACAGGCGGGAGCGGAAGGAGGCCGCCGGCGGAATGGACATGCGCTCCACCATGCCGGAATTGCCGGCCATATCTTTGCTGTACTCGTACAAGGTCCAGAAATAGTCTGCCTTCAGTTCTTCCGACAGGGAGTTTGTATCAATCTGGCTGTAAAGAATTTGGGTGGCTTCCAGGTAGTTGCCGGCCTTGTCGTAGAGGTGGCCCAGCATAATGGTGGCCTGGTTGTAACGGTCCCTATCGGCCATGCGGGCAGCCAGGGCCTGACAATTCTTCAAGTAGAACTGGGTGGAATCAAAGCTAAACGAAAAATACTCCTGAGCCGTAATCATTTCCAACTCATAGCGACGTGCCGGATCGGTGGTTGCCAGAGCCAGGTTCCGGTACACATCCAGCTGATTCTGCTTTTTGGCGGCATAGGCTTCCCTAAGGGTCAGATAACCGTCCAGCTCATCCAGCAGGGCTTGCGTCTTTTTGTCTGCTCGGGAGGACGTAAGGCAGGAGGCGGTCATCAGACAGACCGCCACCAGCCCTAAAAGCTTTCTGGACAGACGCATCTGTAATAATTAGAAAATGTACTGGGCACCCAGCTTGAGCTGGCTGTGATAGCACTTCTCGTTGGCAGAGGCAAGGCGGTCCAACAGGCCGTAGTCAAAGCCCAGAGCCACACGGATGTGCTCGATGATGTCAATGCCTACGCCAAAGCCGAACATTACGTCGAAACGGCGGAGATCCTTGTTGGTGTCGTAGTTGCTGGTGGTTCCGGATGCGTGGGCGTCAATGGATACCAGATTGACCGACAGCACGGGACCGGTAAACAGGAACAGGTTGTTACGGCCGCCCACAGGGATGTTGAAATGGGCACGTACAGGAACGTCCAGGTAGATTTCTCCCAAGTTGATGGAGTTGTCACCGCCAAAGTGGTAACCGGCTACGCCCGTAAGGGAGGCTCCGGCGGCCACACCAAACACTTTGCTCACCGGGAAAGTGGCCTCAAAATCGATGGACAGGCCGGGAGCGACAGCTGCTTTGTTTTCATTGTCGCCGTGGAATACATAGCCGTGGGAGGATGTACCGGCACCAATGCTAAACTTCTGGGCAAAGAGCTTCTGGGCGGGCACAAAGGCCAGCGCGAAGCAGAGGATAGCAATCAATTTCTTCATAATCGGGTTTAGTTTAAAGGGTTCTGATGGCTTGTTCTATTTCTTCTTCCCGGCCTTCCGGAATTACCGGAGACAGGAAAGAGAGCATCTGGAGCATGCGGGCCTCGGCCTCGGGAATGCCGCGGGAGCGCATGTAGAAGAGCTCGTCGGGGTTGAGCTGGCCCACGGTGGCGCCATGGGAGCACTTGACATCGTCTGCGTAAAGCTCCAGTTGGGGTTTGGTTTCCACCTTGGCCTCGGGCGTGAGCACGATGTTGTGGTTTTCCTGATAGGCTTCGGTCTGCTGGGCATCCGGTGCCACCACAATGGTGCCGTCAAAGTGCACCTGGGCCTGCCCGCCGGCAATTCCGTTGATAAGCTGAGTGCTCTTGCAGCCCGCTGCCCGGTGATGCATTACAATGCGGAAGTTGACCTTTTCATCGGCCTTGCAAAGGTACAGAGCCTTGACATGGGCCTCTGCGCCCGGACCGTTGAGGTCAATGGTGATCTCAATGTCACGGCTCTCCCCAGGCAGCACCACGTACTGAAGCTCCAGCTTTTCGCCGGCCTTCACCCAGTACTGTCCCGCAGGAGGTGCTATGTAATGTCCATGGCCCATCTTAGAACTGGTCAAATCCCTTGGATTCAATGGCTTCTATGAGTTCGCGGCCGCCGGTTTTCACAATGCGGCCGGCCTTGAGCACGTGCACCACATCGGGCTGTACGTATTCAAGGAGCTTGTGGTAGTGCGTAATGATGATGGCGCTCTTTTGGGGGCTGCGGAGGGTATTCACACCGTCGGCCACAATCTTGAGGGCATCCACATCCAGGCCGCTGTCGGTCTCGTCCAGAATGGACAGGTCCGGCTCCAGCAGGGCCATCTGGAAAATCTCGTTGCGCTTCTTCTCACCTCCGGAGAAGCCCACATTCACTTCTCGCTTGGCAAATTCGGGCTTCATCTGCACCAGGGCCATCTTTTCCTTCATGAGCTTGAGGAAATCGCCGGCTTTCATTTCGGCCTGTCCCTGAGACTTGCGCTTGGCATTGACGGCGGCCTTCATAAAGGCGGTTATGGTAACGCCGGGAATCTCAATGGGGTACTGGAAGCTCAGGAAAAGGCCTGCCCAGGCACGCTCCTCGGGGCTCATGGCCAGCAGATCCTGCCCTTTGTAGAGGATGCTTCCCTCCGTGACTTCGTAGTCCGGACGGCCCGTCAGTACAGCGCTCAACGTGCTCTTTCCGGCGCCGTTGGGGCCCATCACGGCGTGCACCTCTCCGGG
>JAGCWB010000130.1 GCA_017962065.1 Bacteroidales bacterium | reverse complement strand
GCCCTTTTTTGCGGGATGCCACGTCGCGCCGACGCCGCATCCCGCAAAATCGGCCCAAAATGCGGGATTGCGCGTTGCGATGATATGTTGGAGGCACTGTAATTAGCCAATTACCAAGCGGCCCAGGCGGGGGATTCGCTGGATAAGGACGGAAATAAGGCCTACGATAATGAAGGTGACAAGGGCGGTGGCAAGGATTTCAACGGGAGTGGTCCAGTAACCCAGCGCGCCTGATGAGCCAGTTCCCAAAGCATTGCGGATCCAGGTGGACACAAATGCCAGCACCAGCATGTGCATAAGGTACATGCCATAACCGGCTTTGGAGAGTGGAAGGACTATATATTTATAAAACGCGCCATCCTTGCAGGGAATGCGCCGGAACACCAGCGTGAGTCCCAGGGCCGATAATGCCACAGGAAGTCCACAGAAGGCAATGGCAGTTTCCCAACTTACAGCTACATCTACTCCACCTGTGACGGGGAAATATCCGGATTCGCACATGCACTGCAGCAGGCCAAAGGTTGTGAGCACAAAGCCTACCAGGAAGAAAGACCAGCCCAATAGTCCGGAGAAACGGTTGTTAGCCACGAACCTGCGGATATACAGCCCCAGAAGCATATAGCCCACGAAGCCACTAACATAGTAGAACAGGCCGAACGGATTCCACGAGGCCTCGCCCCACAATGGGAACAGGGCCTGGGCCGGAAGGTCGTCGGCGGCATAGATCAGTGGCGCACGGCCACCTGCCGCATCCCGGATAAAGGGAAACAGTAGCGTCACAATCCATATTCCAAGATACACCTCCAACTCCCGGCGGGACACTTTATCGGCCCAGGGCGATAACAGTGGCATAATAAGATACAAGCCACAAAGCATATAAACGAACCACAGGTGTCCGGCAGCGTAGTTGAAATTAAGTAGTAATCCTTTGAAGTTGGCTGCAGGTTCTCCCCACACCAGAGCATACACCACTGTCCACACCAGCATTGGTATCAGTATGCGTACGGCCCGGCGGCGGAAAAACTCTCCTGTGGAATAATGGATGGGGAATTGAAGAAAGCTGGACGCTATCACAAATAGAGGCACGCAGCAACGGGCTATGCCCTCCATCACCGACACCCAGAAGGCATCCGTGTCTGTAAGAACCAGAGTGCCGTCTCCACCAAGATAGAAAGGTTCGGTGCTGTGCACTACCATAACTAAAAAGCAGGCGGTCACACGCAAAAAGTCCAGCCAGATTTCTCTTTTCATAACAATGCAAAAATAACATTTTTTCCTGACCTAACGCAGTATGCATCACAAATTTGCAACGTTTTGGCTTTTATCAACATCTATTATATTAGTAAGGTTATTTATGTGCACTATGAAAAGGCTAATAACTATCATTTCTATACTGATATCGATCACAGTATTCCAGACAGTATCGGCCCAGGATATCATTACCAGAACCGACGGTAATGTAATTGAAGCCATAGTTGTGGAAATCGATGAGGATGAGTTGGAGTATAAGCTTTTTGACAAGCCACATGGGCCGAACCATGACATTTCTATAAAAGATATACTCTCTATATCCTATGAAAACGGGTGGAGTGTTGACCTACAATATGGCGAAGAGTACCCATACTTGCCACTGGGCCGTATGAATTACAACATCTGGAATGGTGACGCTTCTGTTGCTGGAGTCACTCTTGACAAATCATATTTTGCAAAGTATCTACCGTCAAAAGACTATTACAGCTTCAGGACGGCCCATGTTTTCAGCCGTATAGGTAAGGGCTTTCTCATGGCAGGTACCGGTGTAGCTATCGGCGGTTTCGTCATAATGACGGTATTATTCCATCGTGGGAATTCGTATGCGATTGATACAGTCTACTTTAATCCTGATCTTCTTCTAGCTTCGTCGTTTTATTACATTGGCATTGCGGGAGCTTGCATGGCTGCTTTGGGACTTGTGGTAAGCATCCCCAGCAACATTGTTGTTTACAGTATTGTAGACAAATACAACAACTCTTTGCCCTCATATAATCCGAAACTAAAGCTTGGCCTTGCACCGCACGGAGTCGGGGTGACGTTCACTTTCTAGTCCCATCCCTCAAAAATGCCCCTTTTTGCGGGATGGCGCGTCGGCGTGACACCGCATCCCGCAAAATCGGCCCAAAATGCGGGATGGTGCGTCTTGAAGAATAATCACCGCAGTGTTTTTGGCTTGCCGTAGTCCTTGGACCTGAGGAATTGGGCTGCTATACGTTCTGGAATCCTAAGCGCAAAGGCGCATTGGGTGGCCGTCAATCTATACCTAAGGTTAAGTTGGACTACAATCCGGCCTTTTTCGTCCCCTGACAATTGTGAGAGACGTTTACCGGGATACATATCATGTACAAGACCATATACAATCTCATTTATTTCTCCTTCCGAGAACTCGGTGCTCTCACCAACGGATTCTGCTATTTGGACGAACGACTCATAATCCTTCACCAATCGGCATTCATAGTCCTTCGGCCCGTTGAACAGGCGATTGAAAAGGCTTTCATTAACAAAAGATGTTGGCAATAGGCCGAGTTCCGGATGGAATTGCCAATAATTTGGGATCGAAATGTCGGAACATGTAAGCCTTTCCAATTCGCGTTTGGATAAGGATGATGCAGGCACTCCGGTAAGATAAACCTTAAACAGCGAATAATGCATGTAGTCCGAACCCCAAGGATATCCCCCCGGTATGCATAATTGTCTTTCATAGGCATTCCTTGCGACATAAATGAACAGGCTGCGCATTTGCTCTTCATTTTCTATCGGCACAAGTTTGAATCCATAGTCTGCAGGCAATGGGGAGTATCCGTCTTTGACTAGCCTGGCCGATATTTTCTTACGCAGATAATCGAACGCCTTCACACATTCCTCACCTGTACCGCTTAGTATAATGTGAATATGGTTGTCCATTAAGGTAAAAGCATAAATCACTACACCAAAGCGAAGTGTAAGCAGCCCCATTATAATCATGCCATATGCAAACTGGGCCGCGTTATGAAACAACTTTCCCTTATGCCAACCGTTGGTAACCAGGTGATAATACCCCCTCTTGTAACTTTGATAATCTAACCTCTCTCTTCTTGTCATACTTATTGTGGCGCCGTTGTATGGACTGCCGCCCCAAACATAGCTCAGAAAAAGGTAGAAAGCAAGAATCGTAAAAAAGATTGTGTTGTTTCAGAAGATTTTTGTGTGTTTCTTACGATTTCGGCCCAAGAAAATGGTTCTTGATGGCCGATTCAAGGAGGGACTTTGCTGTTTCCGGGTTCAGCGCCTGGGGCAATGGCATGGTGCGGGGAGTGACTTCGATGAGTTGTGCGAAGCCTGATGCAAGCAGTTCGGAAGAGTTGTCAATGCGGCCTGAGACAAGTATTACCTTTACGTCGCGGGAATGTTGTAGTACACCGTAAGGCACTTTACCAAGCAGTGTCTGGGCATCCGATTTTCCTTCGCCGGTAATAATAAAGTCCGAGTCACGGGCCGCAATGTCAAAGCCCGTTAGTTCTAGAATACGCTCTATTCCTTTTGAAATGCGTGCCGATGAAAATGCCAAAAAAGCTCCGGCCAGGCCGCCGGCGGCGCCGGAGCCAGGGATGAACGAAACATCTAGACCGGTTTCGGCGTAATACGCGTTGGCAGTAGCAATCATCCGACTTTCAAGTACTTCTACATCGTCTGGCGAAGCTCCCTTTTGTGGAGCAAACACCCGTGCAGCACCACTGGCACCAACAAACGGGGCATATACATCGCAAAGCAATTCTACGTGAGATTTAGCAAGAAGTTGCTTCACGCCAGGCACCGAAAGCATTCCCACTCCGCCATCACATATGGCCGAACCGCCAAGGCCAATGATAAAGTTGTCGCAATCTACAGCAGCCATAAGCAATTCACCAACACCATAACTGCTGGCTTTTATTGGATTTCTTTCGGCTGGTTCAAGCAGCCCTAACCCACACGCCTGAGCCACTTCAATAATTGCCGTGTCACCGGCAACACCAAAACTGGCTTTGATTGGACGCCCAAGCGGGTCGTGAACTATGGCTTCCCGCATTTCGGCCTTAAACGTCCCAGCAAGCACATCCAGAGTGCCTTCGCCACCATCGGCCAGCGGTATTTCAATTATTTCCGCCCCAGGACACTCTATTGCGCGCGATATGGTTTGAGCCACCTGCTTGGCCGGCAGGCACTCCTTATACGAATCTGGCGCAACAATTATCTTCATGACAATACAAAAATAACATTTTTACTCCGACTTCGCCATCGTCCATGTGTAGAGCAACGCGCCATCCCGCATTTTGGGCCGATTTTGCGGGATGCGGCGTCGGCTCGACGTGGCATCCCGCAAAAAGGGCGTTTTTGAGGGATGGGACGTCGAGATGCGCTGTGCGAAAGCGAGGGACAACGAGAAAATGTGTATATTTGCGCCATGTTAGTTGCTTTAACCGGATTTATGGGAAGCGGAAAGTCCACGGTGGGCCGTATTGTGGCCGATGCCCTGGGCTGCCCGTTCATGGACTTGGATCAGATCATTGAAAAAAAGGCCGGCAAAAGCATTCCGGAAATTTTTGAGGCCGATGGGGAAACAGGTTTCCGGAAAATGGAAAAGGCCACGCTGGAGCAGACTGTAAAAAAGTATGCCGAGAGCATGGTCATCCTGGCCCTTGGCGGAGGCACTGTAACTGTCCCCGGCGCAGTGAAACTTCTCCAGGAAAAAGCCCTCTGCATATACCTGCAGGCCGATATTGAAACGCTGCAGAAGCGCCTTGAAGGCCACACTGCAGGCCGCCCGCTGGCAGGCTCCGGCATGGCCGAAAGGCTGGCCGCACGGGAGGAGCTTTACGCCGCCGCAGCGCACGTCACAATAGACACTTCAGGCCTCACTCCGGAGGAGGTCGCCGACGAAATAATCATCGACTGTTTGTAATTCTGCCACTAAATGCCTATATTTGTGAGACTATGGGCACAGTGGAAAGACAATGGACCGTTAAACCGGCTGCGGATGAGGAAAAAGCAACGCAGCTGGCAACAGAGCTTGGAATAGACCGAGTTCTGGCAGATCTTTTGGTCCAACGCGGCGTTACTACCTTCGAGCAGGCCCGCTCTTTCTTCCGCCCCCGCCTGGAAGACCTTCACGATCCTTTCCTCATGAAGGATATGGACAAAGCCGTGGAACGTCTTCACAAGGCAATCACTTCCAATGAGAAAATCCTGGTTTACGGAGACTACGACGTAGATGGCACCACTGCCGTCGCCCAGGTATACTCCTTTATCAAGCTTTTCACCTCCAAAGTCCAGTTCTATATCCCGGACAGGTACGACGAAGGCTATGGCCTGTCGTACAAGGCCCTGGACTGGGCCGGGGATAACGGAATCGGCCTTGTAATAACGCTGGACTGCGGTATCAAGGCTATCGACAAGGTGGAATATGCGCGTACAAAGGGTATCGAGGTAATTATCTGCGACCATCACCTGCCGGAAGAGGAGCTGCCCGGAGCGGTTGCAATCCTGGACCCCAAGCGCGAAGATTGCCACTATCCTTTTGACGATCTTTGCGGCTGCGGCGTGGGCTTCAAACTGGCTCAGGGCTATGTCCAGAAATACGGACTGGAGTTCTCCCTTCTGGAGCCTCTGCTGGATTTGCAGGTGGTTTCCATTGCATCGGACCTTGTTTCCATGACCGGGGAAAACCGTGTGCTGGCCCATTTCGGCCTAAAGCGGCTCAACGAGAATCCCCGCAAGGGCCTTCTGGCCATGATCAACCTGGCCAAGCTTGAGCCCGGACATATCGGCATCGATGATATCGTCTTTAAGATCGGCCCCCGTATCAATGCCGCCGGTCGTATGGAAAGCGGCAGGCTGGCGGTGGAACTCCTGACTGCTACGGATGACCGTACCGCCATCAAGATCGGCGAGCAAATCAACGACAATAATAACGAGCGCAAGTCCATAGACAGGGAAATTACCCAGGAGGCGCTGGAAATGGTCCAGAACGGCCAGGCGCTTGCTACAGAGAACGTTACCATAGTATATAACCCCATCTGGAACAAGGGTGTGGTAGGAATTGTGGCTTCCCGTCTGGTAGAAGCGTACTACAAGCCCACCGTTGTGCTTACAAAGAGCAACGGCTTCATAACCGGCAGCGCCCGCAGCGTCCAGGGCTTCGACCTTTATTCTTCAATTGAAAGTTGTGCCGATTTACTTGAAAACTTCGGCGGACACATGTATGCGGCAGGTCTCACTTTGAAGGAAGAGAACCTGGAGGCTTTCTGCAAGAGGATGAACAGTTTTGTGGCCGGCAATATTACCAGAGAGGAACTCACTCCGGTGGTGGAAATTGACGCCCGGCTGGGCTTTGCGCAAATTACGCCAAAGTTTACCCGCATTCTGAAGCAGTTCCAGCCTTTCGGCCCCGGAAACAACAATCCGGTGTTCCTTACGGAGGATGTTTATGATGCCGGTAATGGCCGAAAAGTTGGGGCCGGCGGCCTGCACCTTAAGCTGGACCTTATGCAGGAAAGCCAGCCGTACAGGCAAATAGCGGCTATCGGCTTCAATATGGCCGAATATTACGACCATATCAAGGCCGGGAACCCCATTGATATCTGCTATTCAATTGTAGAGAATTTCTACCGCGGCTCCTCCACGGTACAGTTGCGCCTTAAGGATATCAGAGAGCGGGACGAGCTAATTTAGCAATATCCTCACTTACGGCATTAGGGCTTTCTACTGCGCATCGGGCGCACAGAAGGCCCATTTTTGCGCTCTCTTCCACGCTTGCTTTAGGCCCGGCGTGAACTATTCCGGCAAGAAGGGCGTCTCCACCGCCGGTAACGTTTTTCACTATGCAAGGCAGGGCTGCGAATTCGTATAACTTGCCTTGGGCGTACACCTGAAGGCCTTCGGCGCCGCGGCTCACGTAAATCCTTTCAATTACTGCTTCGTTAAGCTGGCCTAGCACCTGATGCTCCAGGGCATTGCTTTTCAAGGCAAAGAACGCCTTTTTGCGGGACATGGCTACGGCTTCTTTTATGCGGGCAGCTTTGGCAACCGAAACAGCGTCAAGGTACAGCGGTTTTTGGCAATTGTCAATTAGCCAGGCAAGTGCTGCGGCGCTGCTGTTTGCATCGGCCACAACTGCATCAGCGGCATTGATTGCATCTATTCTGGTTTGCAGCCATTCCGGAGTCATCGCCTCCGTGGCGTTCATATCGGCCACGCCACCGACAAGCTCGCCGTCGGCGTTGTTTATGGAAATGAAAAATGAATTTGTGCCTTCTTTGGCTATCTCGCTATGGCTTATGCCAATGCCAAGTTCCTTGCACGAATTGGCAATCACAGGGCCGAAAACCCCGCCGCCAAAAATTGTGATAAGTTCCACATTGTCCCCAAGAAGAGCCAGATTATGGGCAATATTGCGCCCCACGCCGCCCCAGGACACAACCACGCTCCCCGGATTGGAATCCCCAATCTGAAAAGCCGCCGCCGATGTAGCCGTTATATCTACATTAGCCCCGCCGATGACACAAATTTTACGCATAACGCAAATATACGCAATTAATTCTTGCCATGCGCTTTTCCCCGACGTCCCATCCCTCAAAAATGCGCCTTTTTGCGGGATGCCACGTCGGCGTGACGGCGCATCCCACAAAATCGGCCCAAAATGCGGGATGGCGCGTTGCGAGGATATGTTGGAGGCACTGTAATTAGCCAATTAGCCAGCGGCCAAGGCGGGGGATGCGTTGGATGAGGGTGGAAATAAGGCCGACGATAATGAAGGTGACCATGGCGGTGGCAAGGATTTCGACGGGAGTGGTCCAGTAACCAAGAATGCCGGAGGAACCTGTCCTCAAGGCATTGCGGATCCAGGTGGACAAAAACGCCAGTACCAGCATGTGGATAAGGTACATTCCGTAACCGGCCTTGGAGAGGGGTAGAATAATGTATTTATAGAACACACCCTCCTTGCAGGGAATGCGTCGGAACATCAGGGTGAGGCCAAGGGCCGATAGTGCTACAGGAAATCCGCAGAAAGCAATAGCTGCTTCCCAGCCAACTGCCACATCTACGCCGCCGGTGACGGGGAAATAGCCGGACTCGCACATGCGCTGCAGCAGGCCGAAGGTGGTAAGCACAAAGCCCACCAGGAAAAATGACCAGCCCAACAGGCCGGAGAAACGGTTGTTAGCCAAATACTTGCGAATGTACAAGCCCAGAAGCATATAGCCCACGAATCCGCTCACATAGTAGAACAGGCCGAAAGGGTTCCATGAGGCCTCGCCCCACAAGGGGAACAGGGCCTGGGCGGGAAGGCCGTCGGCTGCATGGATCAGTGGCGCACGGCCGCCTGCCGCCTCCCGATAAAGGGAAACAGCAGCGTCACAATCCATATTCCCAGGTACACCTCCAGTTCCCGGCGGGATACTTTATCGGCCCAGGGCGACAACAGCGGCATAATAAGATACAAGCCGCAAAGCATATAAACGAACCACAGATGCCCGGCTGCATAGTTAAAATTAAGCAGAAGGCCTTTGAAGTTGGCTGCAGGTTCTCCCCAAACAAGTGCATAAACCACCGTCCACACAAGCATTGGCACCAAGATGCGTATAGCCCGGCGGCGGAAAAATTCTCTTGTAGAATAATGAATGGGAAACTGAAGATAACTGGACACTATTACAAAAAGGGGCACGCAGCAGCGGGCTATGCCCTCCATTACCGACACCCAGAAAGCATCGGTATCCGTGAGGACCAGAGTGCCATCTCCACCAAGATAAAAAGGTTCAGTGCTGTGCACCACCATAACCAAAAAGCAGGCGGTCACACGCAAAAAATCCAGCCAGATTTCTCTTTTCAAAGGTGGCAAAATTTTAGAACAGAGTGGGCTCCCAGTCGCCAAAGTCTACGGCGCCGGAGTCTTCGGGGGTGTCTTTAAGGAGGTCGGCGGCCTGGCCGTTCTGCTCAATGGGTTCCTGGGAAACGTTAAGGTCCTGGAAATCCACGTCGATGGGCTCGTCGTCTTCCGGAAGGTCTTCTACAACAGTGGGTTCTGCCGGTGCGACATCGTCCTCTTCCTTGTGCAGCGGCTCTCCGAACTCAACCTTTTTCAAGTCCATGGAAGAGCATTTCTTGCCTTTGGCGGTTAGACCTTTCTTGGCTATAAATTCCTCGGCGTCAATTACTTCCGGCTCGCGGTGTTTGAACTTGCCACCGAATGTAAGCACTATTTGCGGGTGCAAATCGGATGAGATATCCACCAGTTTGGAACCGCGGGAATCCGAGATAAACAGCACGGGGTTGTTGTTGCTCTCTACAAAACTGAAGCGCTTCACGTAATAAGCCTTTGCAGCATTGTCCCAATACAGCACTGTGTACACGCGGCCGGGATCCAGTTTCTCTAAGCGGATCACATCGCCCTGATACTTGTTCACCACGTCGTAGGTTGTGGTGTAGTAGGAGCCGTCGGCAAAGATTGCAAGCACCCTGTCTTCTCCGGCAAACTTGCCCAGATGCTCCCCGCGGCCTTCTTCGTTAAGGCGCTGGATGTCCGGATCCCACCAGATATCTTTACCTTCAAGTGTAGTAACACCCTTAGACTTTAACTGAATACGTGCAATGGGATTCTTGCTCACCAGATTGCCCCTGGAACCGCGTCCCTTGATTGCTAGGTTGGAGAAATCCCATTCCAAAGAGGTCTTCTTGAGTCCTTTCTTGGGCTTAAGTTGTATGCGGACAGTCTCGGCTTCTCCGTTGTGGTTCACTGTAAACCACAGGATGCGGGAACCATCGGCCCCTGTTGTGATGTCGTAGTCTTTGTCGCGTGTTACAGAAGTGATTGCGAAGCGTTTAGCGTAATTGGCGGGGCCTTTGCCGTCCCGGTAAATTACGTTGTAAATTGTGCGCTCATCGCCCCTCACAAACACGCCGGCATAAATGAGATCCTTCCAGAAGAAGGCTTTGTCGGCAACTTTTGTTACGCGGAATTTACCATCGCGGCCGATGACGATAATCTCGCTGAGATCCGAACAGTCGCAAATATATTCGCCCTCGTCCTTCTTGAGGCCGATACCTACGAAACCCTCCGCCAGATTGGCGTACAGCTTGGCGTTGATGGAAACCACCTTTGTGGCGGTGATGTTTTCCATGGAGGAGATTTCCGTGAGGCGGGGCCAATCTGCGCCATATTTCTTCTTCAGGCTCTTGAACCAGTCTATGGTGAACCTTGTCATATTGGCAAGATTTTCGCGGATTTCCTTCATCTGGTCTTCCAGAGCGTAGATTTTCTCATCCAGGGCTTTGGTGTCGAACTTGGAAATCTTTCGGACCGGTTTCTCCACCAGTTTAAGGATATCGGCCATCACAATTTCCCTGTGGAGAAGATCCTCGTACATCTTCATCTGGGACAGGATGTCGTCCAGCTGCTGTTCCCAGCTCATCTGGTTCTGTTCCAGCACTTTGTATATGCGGTTTTCGAAGAAGATGCGTTCCAGGGAGGTGTAGTGCCAGTCTTCCTCAAGTTCGGCCAGCTTGTATTCCAGCTGGGCCTGCAGAATGTCGCGCGTGTGCCAGGTGTCGTATTCCAGGATTTCGTCCACTGTAAGGAATACGGGCTTGTTTTCGCGTATTACGCAGGCATTGGGCGCAATCTTGGTCTCGCACTCCGTGAAGGCGTACAGCGCGTCTATGGTCTTGTCCGGGGAAACATCGGCCGGAAGATGTATGACAATTTCCACTTTGTCGGTGGTCATGTCGTCTATCTTCTTGATATTGATTTTCTTCTTGTCCTTGGCCTTGAGTATGCTGTCGATTATGGCGTGCGACGTTTTGCCGTAAGGGATTTCGGTGATGGTGATGGTGGATTTGTCCACTTTGTTTATGCGGGCACGCACTTTCACCATGCCTCCGCGCTTGCCTTTATTGTATTTTGAGCAGTCTGCAATGCCACCGGTGGGGAAGTCCGGCAGAATCTCGAAGGGCTTGCCTTCCAGGATGGCAATTGAAGCGTCAATAAGTTCGTTGAAGTTGTGGGGCAGTATCTTGGAACTGAGACCGGCGGCAATGCCTTCCGTGCCCTGTGCAAGCAGGAGCGGGAAACGCACCGGCAGCTCTGTGGGTTCCTGATTTCGGCCGTCGTAGGAAGTCATCCAGGGGGTGACCTTCGTGTCAAAGACAACTTCCTTTGCAAACTTGCTAAGGCGGGCCTCTATGTAACGGGGAGCGGCGTTGGAGTCTCCGGTGAGGATGTTGCCCCAGTTACCCTGACAGTCAATAAGAAGTCCTTTCTGGCCCAGAGTTACAAGGGCGCCAAGGATTGAGGCGTCGCCGTGCGGATGGTACTGCATGGCCTGGCCCACGATATTGGCCAACTTGGTGTACCTGCCGTAGTCCATTTCGGCCATTGTGTGCAGCACTCGGCGCTGAACGGGCTTGAAACCGTCCACAATATGGGGAACGGCACGGTCCAGGATGGTGTAGGACGCATAGTC
>JAGCWB010000129.1 GCA_017962065.1 Bacteroidales bacterium | reverse complement strand
GCCGGCAAGAACCTCATCGAGACCTATGCCGTGAACATCGATCCCGAACTCCACAAGGAGGTCCTGGAACGCTACAAAGCCCTGAACCTGAAACCTTACGGCGGTTTCATCAACCCGGACATCGTGCCCGTGGTCAAGGACGGCAAGGTAGTGGACTACCAGGCCGTCTATACCGACGACTACCTGGCCCAGATGCTCCAGTATGGAAAGCTTTACGGCACGTTATAACGTCATGGCCGGCTTGACCGGCCATCTCTTATGATAAAGGACTACCGGAATTACCTTACCATTGAGCGCAGGATGTCACCGAACACGGTGGCATCCTATTGCCATGATGTGGAGGCGTTCCTGAAGGCCGTGGACCTGGCGCCGCGTGCCATCGGCCCGTCCGACATTGAGAAATACCTTGGAAAGTTGACGGAGGGGGGCTTGTCGAAGCGCAGCGCCGCGCGGCTGGTGAGCGCCCTCCGCAATTTCTTCGACTGGTGCGTGCAGGAGGGCGAGGTGAAGGAGAATCCCTGCGACCGGGTGGATGCGCCCAAACTCGGCAAATATCTGCCTTCGGTGCTGTCGGTGGAGGAAGTATCGGCCATCCTGGAGTCGGTGGACCTGCGGAAGCCTTTCGGCAGGCGGGACCGCGCCATCCTCGAAGTGCTGTACGGCTGCGGGCTCCGCGTAAGCGAGGCGGCGACCCTGCGCATCTCGCACGTCCATCTGGACGAGGGCTTCGTCGATGTCATCGGCAAGGGCGACAAGCAGCGCCTGGTGCCCCTCGGGGACGTAGCGGCCGATGCCATCCGCGCCTATTTGCCGGACCGTCCCATCCCCGCCGACCGCTCCTGCGAGGACATCCTCTTTCTGAACAAATTCGGGAAACCCCTGAGCCGCGTTTCCATTTTCAAACTGGTAAAAGAGCAGGCCATGGTTGCCGGCATCACCAAAGAGATCTCTCCCCACACCTTCCGGCATTCCTTTGCCACCCATCTCATCGAGAACGGCGCCGACCTTCGCATTGTGCAGGAAATGCTCGGTGACGAGTCCATCCTCACCACCGAAATCTACACCCACATAGACTCCACCACCTGGCACAAATCCGTCCTGGAGCATCATCCGCGGGGCTAATCCCCCGCCATGCCCGACATTGCGTCATGCCCGACCTTGCCCCGTCATGCCCGACCTGATCGGGCATCTCTCCGTCATTGCCGGCTCCGACCGGCACTCTCTTTTTGTCATTCCGATCATTCCTCACTGTCATCCTGAGCGTAGCGAAGGATCTATCAGCCTAACGTCATACCCACATCATACCGCACCCCCAACCCGTCATGCCCGGCTTGACCGGGCATCTCTGTACCGCTAATTAAGACTATTTTATATGTTTTTTATCAATCGGCTAAAAAATGATGTCGATTTTTATCTGTTTTAGCCGATTGTCAAAATTAATACACTTAGATTTTTACGCGTTTGGACATTATTCCTGGGAATTAACGATATTATTGTAGTTCGGTTCTCCACGGTGGAGGACCGGATAATTTTTATCATTTAAACTATGTCTCAGAATCAACTGACAAAGGAGCAACAGCAGCAATTTATGGAGCTCCTCAACGAGTACGAAAAGTACCGGAACCTCTCCAAAGAGGAAAAGGAAAATCTGGTCGTCCAAATCACATCAACCACGTATATCGATCTGTTGTGTGACTGGGCCTTCAAACATTGTTTTGGGCACAACAAGGAAAACCTGATGTTACTCCTGAACGATTTTATTCCGGAAGAAATCATTGACATTGAGTATGACCCCAACGAGACCGACTTGTTTCGTGGCTGCGACAAGCAAGTCATCATGGATGTCATCTGCCACACCAAGGATCGGCAGTTCATTGTAGAAATGCAGAAATGTGGTAGTAATGAATTCCGAAACCGTATGCTATATTACGGTGCTTCCTCCATTACACGACAACTGAACTCGGGAGAAGGTTATGACAAACTGGTACCGGTTTACGTAATCTGCTTCATGAATTTCTTTCTTATCCACGACACAGACCAACTTGTCTACCGTTATCAGATTCGGGAGCAGGATTCCGGAGAACTCTATGGCCAGCAGTTAAACATCATCTTTTGTGAACTCCCCCGCTGGGTTAAACCGCTGAGCGAAGCGAAAACTCCGATCGAGGAATGGTTTGACATTTTGCAGAATATGAGTAACTTTGCAGAAAAGCCAGCCTCCATCAGCAAACGATACGACTCCATTTTCGCCGCTTGTCAGCGTGGCCGGCTTAAAGGAAAAGAACTGGAACAATACTTTCGCGCCATGATTACAGAAAGAGAAGAAAAAGGTATCGCCGCCTTTTACAAAGAAGAAGGTCTCCGTGAAGGCTTCGATCTTGGTAAGGCCGAAGGAAAAGCCGAAGTCGCGGCCCGGCTCCTTGCCAAGGGTGTGGACCCCAATCTCATCATGGAGGCAACCGGATTAACTCCAGAGGAAATCCAAAAACTCAAGAAGTAAAAGAAAAGCGCTCCGAATCGGGCGCTTTTACTATTGTATACCCACACCGCCAGGGGCCGGAAGTGCGCGTCTATCGCCGCCCCTTAGGTTTGAAATGCCAATTTGGCATTTCAAACCATCATATTCTTCCTTTGTCAATTGAAACATAAAGTCGGCCGGGAAGCGTTTGATGTTTCTCCGTTTATTGTGTTACGAGAATACAATGTAGTGTGAAGAAAGAAGAAGTTCAGCCTTTGGCAGAACTTTACTAACGTGATTGACAAAGCGAAAGTTGCCTGTAAAAACGTGGGCCAGCCAGTGACAGACCATTTTATTGATGTCAATAAGATGATAACGGCAGATTTTGCGATTTCAAGAGAAAGCATACCTTTGCAATCAGTTAGATAAGAAGCGGTTTTGAGGGCTATTCACTGCGTGCAAAAGTCCCCGCCCCGGGAAGGCCCACTTTTATAGTAAACTCATATCGCGCAAGACTGGGGCAAGCATAACACCTCGCAGGAGCGAGGTGTTTTTCATTTTTATAGGACAATCTTTGGATCACCGTTTTGGGCTATAAGGTAACAGGCATAACGGGTGAGCATAAAGTCCACAACCTCTCGTGTTGCTCCACTTCCTATTCCGACCATTGTCGTAACCTCACGAAAATGATCCAGGAGTGTGTCTATTGACCTATTCGCATAATTTCTACCTGATCAGGCATCTCCCGCCCGGGGCAGGGAGTGGGGCCGTTGTTTATATTTTAGCACCAATAGTTTCCACTAAAAATTTTGACGGTTATATAAAGTTTAAAAATTAAAACAAAGTAGGTCCACTC
>JAGCWB010000128.1 GCA_017962065.1 Bacteroidales bacterium | reverse complement strand
TGAGGCCGAAAGAGCCGAATGCGAGCTGGTTTCCACGACCGGAATTGCCCTTCATGCGGTTTTTCTGTTCCCTTCTGACTTTGGTTCTTTTAGGCTGTAACATTTTCTAAATGCTTTAAAATTTCCTTATAAATCCCTAACTTATTGAAACTCAGCTGGTTGGGTGCATTTTGCTCCAATTTGGGGACTGCAAAGTTACAAAAAAATTCCGAACCACCAAACTTTTTTACATAATTTTTCAATATTTTCGACCGCCGATTTTAACACCTAACTCCCTGATTTTTGTGATACTTACGATCGGCAATGAAAAAAACTTCCCCCACTTTTCGACCGACGGCAGATGCCCGGTCGGAGCCGGGCATGACGACACCCTCATCCCCGGTCGGAGCCGGGCATGACGACAACGTCATCCCCGACTTGAGCACCACCCTCATCCCCGACTTGATCGGGGATCTACATTTGGTAAGTTTTTTGCAAAACACTACCTTTGCATCCAATGAAAATTCTGCGTCATATCGCCGTTGTCCTGTTGGTTCTCCTCCCTTTGGGGGCGGGAGCCCAGAGCAACCATGTGCGCAGGGCCATGGAAAAGGCCAAGCAGAAGCAGGAGGAAATGGCCCGCGCGCAGGTTAGCCGGGAAAGCAACCGTCCCGTGAGCGGCGGCAACATGCGCATGATAGTGGAAAACGGCGACACCACCTTCCTTGACAGGCTTCCGGCCGTTTACATCCTGGGCCGCGGCAAACACACCTCGGAAAAAGCCTGGCGCGAATATTACAAGCTTGTATGGCGCTTTGCACGCGTGTACCCGTACGCGCAGGCCGCAGGCGTTTTAGTTAAACAGGTAGACAGCACCTTGAACGTCGAGCATTACGGTTTCATCCGCAAGGACCGTTATATATCGGCCATCCAGAAAGAACTCTTCAGGGACTTCGAGGGAGCCTTCCGCGAAATGACCATCTCCCAGGGCACCGTGATGATCAAACTCATCTCCAGGGAAACCGGCATCCCCCCGTACGATATCATCAAAAATTACAAAAGCGGCTTAGCGGCCGGCTTCTGGCAAGGCGTAGCCAAACTTTTTGACAACGACCTGAAATCCAATTATGACCCCCAGGGGGCCGATAAAGAACTGGAAGAACTGGTGCAAGCCTGGCACCGCGGCGAATTCCGCGACCTCTACTGGTCCGTCTTCTGGGAAGACCCGCCCGTAATCACCCTCCCTGCAAAGTATAGGGTTAAATAAGCATCTGTTATTTGCCCAAAAGACAGAGCAGGCGGCTGGCGTGTGGCGGAATGACAAGCTTGCGGCTGCGGAGCCGCTGGCCGCTCCAGAGATCGGCGATTGTGACATGCCCCTTCAGACCTAGGTCGGAGGGGTTGATTTTAACTTCAGCCGGGCTTTCTCCCAAATTGAAAAAAGCCAGATATCGTTCACCGGTGCGGGAATTGACGGAGGTGATGGCAACGATATCGCCCCTGTTGTACAGTTCACGGACGCCGGTGCTCTCCCTGTGCATGCGCAGCACCTCTTCGTTGGTCAGCAGGCTAAGGGTGAACGGATCCATAGACGGTAAGTCGCCGCCGAACATTAGCGGGGAGCGGAGTATGGTGAAGAGGGTCATCAGGGTGTACTGCTCGTCCCGGGTAAGGCGGGACTGGCGCTCCTCTCCCCTTTCTCCGCGAATGCTTATGCGGCCGAGGGGAATCATGTCGCAGTCCGGCCAGGTTCCGTTTCCAATCCACGGATACCAGCCGCCTGCCACTTCCATCAGGTGCGGAATGTACCACCAATGGTCCCATACGTCATCCACCATACGCCACATATTGGCGTGCGAACTCACGTGTTCAGCGGCTTCCAGAGGGGTTTTTCCGGGAGAAGTACTCAGTACTATCGGCCTGCCGCAGGCATCGATGGCTTTCCTTAGGGCTTCTATCTCATCGGCATGATAAACGGGGGCCGATAAATCGTCGCACTTTATGAAATCCACGCCCCAGGAGGCATAAAGGCCGATAATGGAGTTGTAGTATTCCTGGGCACCCGGCTTGGACATATCGGCCGGATAATTGTCCCTGAGCCAGAGGCACTGACCTTCGGGGCTGTAAATCTGATCGGCAGTGACTCCCGGGGCACCAAGGACCGGGGTATGTCTGATTATGGCCTGACCCGGAATGCCGCGCATTATGTGTATGCCGAATTTAAGGCCTTTGGAGTGGACGTAATCGGCCAGGGGCTTGAAACCTGCGCCTCCGGCCGCGGAGGGAAAGCGGTTTTCGGCCGGTAGATATCGGCCATAGGCATCCAGTACATATACCGGATCATCCTGATTGTAGCCTCCGGCTTTGTCGTTGGCGACGAACCAGCGTATGTCCACCACCACATACTCCCAGCCATAGGGCTTAAGGTGCTCAGCCATATAATCCGCGTTGGCCT
Organism: Bacteroidales bacterium; assembly: GCA_017962065.1. Taxonomy (GTDB): domain Bacteria; phylum Bacteroidota; class Bacteroidia; order Bacteroidales; family UBA932; genus Cryptobacteroides. The sequence goes on along the minus strand of JAGCWB010000128.1, from coordinate 16,438 downwards.
TCACCTCCTCTTCCGTAACCGTGGGACCGTAGCAGTCCCAGCTGTTCCACCCCATGGGCGGCGTGGCACTCCAGGAGCGGAAATCGCTAGCAGCGGGCTGGGCCTGCGCGATAGTGGCAAAAAGAAGCGTAGTTAGTATGGCAGCAGCGGCTTTCATTGGATTAACGGATTGGTTTTGCACAAATATAAGCATTTTTTACGTGCCCGGCTGCTGCTCAGTAGTTAGGCAGTCTAATTGCTGGCGGCTAAAATGCTGATACAGAAAAACTTACCGTATAGTAATCGTTCGCTTTTTGAACGATTACTATACAGCATCTAGCTGTATATCAACAACTTAACCGCCAGCCAGCAACCGCCTCCCCTCCGCGCTAAAGCACAGTGACCGGGGTCCTGTGGCCAAAAGTGTGCTTTAGGCGGGATCCACAAGGAGCGCTAAAGCACGATGACCGGGGGTCTGGGGCCGAAAGTGTGCTTTAGGCGAGGTTCGAAGGAGGCGCTAAAGCACGATGACCGGGGGTCTGGGGCCGAAAGTGTGCTTTAGGCAGGGTTCGCAGGGAGCGTTAAAGCACAGTGACCGGGGGTCTAGGGGCAAAAGTGTGCTTTAACGCGAGGGTGTGGGCAAAAGGCAGAGCAGGCAGCTGGCGTGGAGCGGAAATACCAGCGTTTTGCCCCAGGACCGCTGGTCGCTAAAGTACTGATACTGAGCAAGTTATTATATAACCGACGTTCAGTTTCCGAACGACGACTTTATAGGAAGTGGCTTATAATCAACGAATTATCCGCCAGCCACGCATGACCTTACGTAAGCATCTGACGAAATATGACTGTTAGTTGATTCGGGCGCGATCTAAGTTTTGCGGGACATGGCATGATGTTATTCGAGAAGGTTTATACGTATTGTGGACTTACACTCGTTTAAGGGTGTTCGTGCCGAAGGAACCAAAGAGGGTGACCTAAGTCAATTAGACCTTTAGGTCACCCTTTGAGATGTGTGGATTGAACGACTATTCAGTCACTACTGTTACTGTAGGCCAGTCATTCGCTTCTGCCGTTGCAGCATTAACAAAGATGCCATAGCTGTTATAAATATTCCATTCTGTGGTCAAGGCATCCTTATTCACGGATATTCCAGTATAATTTTGATAGTGAGAACCCTTACCTGCTTCCATATTATCGCAAGCATATTGAATAGCGAAACGGACATTTGCTGTACCATCACCAACATTCTCGGCTTTAAGAGTAACCTTTGCTCGATTGATATAGTTACGAAGAATATCCCAGTTCCAATTGCTCTGCCTGGTGCTGAAAGCATCTTGTGCTTCCTGATCAGCACCTCCATCATCAATCCAGTTATCAAGGCGAGCAGCAACATTTATTGATCCATCCATCAGGCGGATACGAGGCCCCTCCCAAGTTGTAAAAGTATCTTTTCCCCATGATGCATTGTGAGCATATAGATACATATATGCTTCTATACTGCTTCCCGATGATAAAGACTCATTAGTTACAAAACTATAGCCTTCAAGTGATTTGGCGCCCAATGAACCGGTCCCCCCGATTACAGGAATGGTTAGATTCTTAGTATTGCCAGCGAAGGTAACGGAAAAGGTCTGGCTATTCGGTCCATCAGCATCTATTTCTGAACCTCCATAACTGGTTAGCAAAGAGGGATCCACATTCGCTTTCGCTCCATTATCATATGTAGCAACAAGCTGATTCTGAATACCACCATCCGCGAAGATGGTTGCAAGAGGAAGATCCTCGTTGTAAACGAAGCATGGGCTAGTCTCAAGGGACTCAACTGTTTTAGTACTCGTACTGTACGAAATGCCCTGAATGTTAAAAGAAGAGTGATCGCACGCTAAAAAAGCTACGATATCCTGGGATGCAGAAACCGCTTGGCTATATTTTTCAACAATTACATCTGCTCCCTTTTGGGCTGTTGCTGTGATAAATACGCTTCCAGCGGAAGTATGTTCGACAATTATTTTAACTTTCGCACCGTTCATGGCTGTACGGAAGGCGTCCCAATCAATTGTACTACTACCATTCATGGTTAGGTCTATTTCGGGATCGTTGAAATCCAAATATAGAGGAGATTGATTAGCCCAACCCCAATCGTCTGAACGTAATACAAAGTACTCCTTATATGAGGCGTCGCCGAGTGCTGCATTTGAAATAACCAGATTCCAATTCTGGTAATTTTCTACACCATTACTTGTATTAATAAAATCCATTTGTAAAACTTTTCCTGGTGCCACAGGATAAGAAGAAGTCCAAACAGTCCACCATGCGGTATCAACTGTTCCGACAACATTACTCGTATAGGAGATTGCTGCGGCTTTTCTATAAACAGCGCCGGGCAAATAATCTTTTGAGACATTCCATTCCACAAGACCATTTTCGACGCCGGTGAAATAGTTTTCATCATCGAGGTTATAGTCGGCATTCATAAGAACCAGTTGCAGCTTAGAGCTATTCGTAGATGATTCGTCAAGATTAGTAGCCAGATATACATGCTTTGTCGTACTGTTGATGGCAGTGCTACTACCAAAAGCCACCTTAACAACATCATCTGTACTTGTGCCAAGTAACATCGCATCGCCAGCTGTCTGACGGAGGTATGCATGAGTAAAGGTATGTTCTTCTGCCGCCGTCAGTTCAAAGTGTAGATATGTTAACTTCGATTGTAATGTGATAGGACTATCAAGATTGGTTACATCGCTCGCTTCCAAATAAGTGGGGAGGTGTTCAAGAGTGCCATCTTGTGTTTTTAATGCTGCGGCCGTAGCGTTTCCAGCATAAGACACATTGAAATTACCGTCTTTGGACCCTATTTGACTTCCATCACGATAGAATCGAGCGGTCATCTTGTCGACACTGATAGACGAGGGGTCAATAGAAAACGTCTCTTCTACAGGGGAGCCGCCCACGGTAAACGAAACCGTCAGAGCATCACTATCCTCCCACTGGGGTTTAATAGCTTTGTTTGTACCATCATTTGCGTGATCAACATATTCGTAGCTCACTTTAGTCTCAGGATCGAGAGCTATGGTCAGGTATACTAACCCGTCTGCCGTGGTTATCTGTTCAGAGGCATCGTTCTCAATGGTATCGTTCTCGGGAGCTTCAAACTTTCGTGAGCAAGAAAGGCTGAATGCGGCCAGTGTGGCAAGAGCCACAATAATCATTGTCTTTTTCATGTTGCGTTCCTCCCTTATGCATCTTCTTCATCATAATACTCTAGCCCCACCTGACTGCTCGCACAAATAATTGCTTCGCTCTGGACAACCAGCACTATGGCTTCCGGTTCCAGATAAGTTTGTTTTGTTTTCATACGTTTGATATTTAGTTATTAGTAGTTAGCGTGGTGTGGTAGTGGCCATACCATATTATTGCGGTTTCGCCACATTGTCCACCGGTGCAAAATTAGCTGGATACCACATTGAAACGGGGACAAAAAAACTTAAAGGGTGGATTTTTGTTCACGGCGTGTTGGAGGGAGGGAAAGAGCGTTTATCTTTGCGATATGAAAGCAACACCCGTCATTGCTAAAACCATCGCTGCCGGTGCCACACTGGCTCTAACCCTCATTCTGGCTGGCTGCAAAAAAGAGGAACTCCCACAAGAGCCAGCGGAGGAAGATACCTCCTACTACCAGTACGGCCTGGGGAAGATGTACATTTACACCAAGGACCGGCAACCCGTGCATTCAAAAGACGAGTATAAGATATGCACGGTGGGGCTGGACGGGCAGGAGGCTTTCCCCAACCACCTTAATATGAGCGCGCAGATACGCGGGCGCGGGAACTCCACTTGGTCGTGGTATCCCAAGAAACCATACCGCATCAAACTGGACACCAGCACACCGCTCATGGGCATGGCCGCAAACAGGGACTGGGTACTATTGGCCGATTTCAGGGACGTGACCCACCTGATGAACAACATAGCCTTCACACTGAGCCATGAACTGGGCCTTCCCTGCGCCAACAGATCGCGGTACGTCCAACTCACCATAAACGACACCCCCGCAGGGCTTTACATGCTCACCGAACAGATAGAGGAGGGGGGCCATAGAGTACAACTTGACAAGGCCGAAGGAATACTCCTGGCCCTGGACATGAATGACGGCCCGGGAGAAAACCCCTCAGGCACCGACAACTTCTATTCGACGGTTTTCAAGACGGCCTGTGCGGTGAAATACCCCAAAAATCCGGACCCTGCAACGGTTTCCAACGTAAAAAAGGCCTATGCCGATCTGGAAAGTGCCATAGGCCAGCGCCGGTGGGACGACATCCAGGCTCTTCTGGACGTGGACTCAATGATAAACTACATCCTGGTGCAGGAAATAATCGGCAACGGAGAAGTGGACAACAACCCCAGCATGCGAAGCGGCTACATCCACCGCAAAAGCAACGCCGACAAATGGGTGATGGGCCCCTTCTGGGATGCCGATGCAGCCTTTGGCTACGACGCGTCGGACATGTACAACCGCAAAGGCCTGTGCCATACCTTCTTCATCTGGAATCCACTGGTGTTCGGCACCGAGCCCTACCTTCACAAAGGGGCCATGAACGGCACCGCGCCGGACCTGTTCTGCCGCCTGTGGGGAATCCCGGAATTCGTTAGAGCCCTTAAAGGCCGATGGAATCAGTCAAAGGACCACCTGCTTTCCGCCGCCCTGGAACAGACGGACAAAACCGAGGCCGTAATAAGGGCATCGGCCGAAAATGACATGCAGCAATGGGGAATATCGCGCTTTGACCACGCAACGGAAGTAGCCAAACTCAAAAAATGGCTAAAGGAACGATTTACCTACCTTGACACCGTAATAAATGCCTACCCGGAAAAGACCTACTGATCTTGAGACGGCACAACCGCCGTCAGGCTGCCATCGGCGGCGTCAAAGACAATCCAGTTAGGCCCCGTCATCCAGTCCCCAAGCATTAGAAGGCGGGCCGATGATTCCACCATCATATCAACGCGCGCATGATAGTGGCCGAAGATGAAGTAATCCACCTGATGATCGGCCAGAAATTCTTTGCAGAAAATATAGAGCGGCTCCCCTTCCCCTTTGAAATTATAGGCGATGGGCTTTTCCGTGCGGGAACGGTGGCTCCAGCCGGTACCAAGGCGGAAGGCGAACCAGGGATGGAGGGCCGAGAACATAACCTGCGCCCAGCGCTTGCTGAACACCCCTTTTACAAATTTATACCAATTGTTTCCGGGTCCAAGGGCATCGCCGTGACCCATGCAGAAGCGCTTGCCGCCTATTTCCGTCAAGTATGGCTGCTGCAGCTTTATCATACCAAGCTCTTCGAAGTAACGGAAGGTCCAAAGGTCATGATTCCCCTGAAAGAAATACACTTTTACTCCGGCATCCAGAAGGTCGGTGATGGCGCCAAGCACGCGCGCGCTGCCTTTGGGAACAACGTAGTGGTACTCGTACCAGAAGTCGAAAATATCGCCCAGAAGGTACAGGGATTCGGTTTTGGCCGGATCTATACCCTTTAAAAACGCCACGAACTGCTTCTCACGCAGGACGGGGTCTCCCACATTGAGACCAAGGTGGATGTCGGAGGCAAAGTATGTGAGGGTGCGTTCCACTAAGCTAAAATAAATATTAGCACAGCTACCGCCAGGCAATACAGGGCGAACCACATTAGCTTGGCTTTCTTAACTATGGCAACCATCCAGCTGCAGGCGAAAAAGCCGCTCACGAAGGCTGCTACGAAGCCAAGGCAGAGGGCCAGGGAACCTACACCGCCACCGAAGGTCTGGGCGCCAGTGGCAACTTTAAGCAGATCCAGGGACTGCTCGCCGATGATGGGGATGAGCACCATCAGGAACGAGAACTGGGCCATGGCTTCGCGTTTTACGCCGGTGAGAAGGACGGTGGAGATGGTGCTGCCGCTGCGGGAAACGCCAGGGACCACGGCAAAAGCCTGTGCAAGGCCAACCACAAAGGCCTGCCAGTAGGAAATGCCGTTGCGGGTATCGCGGGCCACAGGCACCTTGAAGCGCTTTCCGGCATTGTCGGAAACCCAAAGCAGCGCTGCGGTAATGCAAAGGCCAACGGCCACCTGCTTTAGAGAGCCACTAAAAAGTGCATCCACCTGGTCCTTGAAAAGGAAGCCCACAATGGCAACCGGAATGACGGAAACCAGGATTTTGCAGATATAGTCAGTCTCGTCGTTATACTTGAACTGAAAGAAGCCCTTGATAAGCTTCCAGATTGCGCCCCAGAACACCACCAGGGTGGCAAGTACGGTGGCAAAGTGCACCGTAACCGTGAAATCCAGGAAGCCTTCTGCATCGGCCCCTAAAAGTTCCTTGAATATCATCAAATGTCCCGAACTGGACACCGGGAGAAACTCAGTAAGACCCTGGACAATGCCCAAAAGTATAGCCTGCCACCATTCCATGGATTAGTCCTCCTTGAATCGGCCCATTATGGCCACAATTTCTACAACTATACCGGCAATTATCACTATTGGAGCGGCCACCAGGCGGCGCCAGTCAAACATTGCGTAGTTGAATACCTGGGGATCGTCCGAACCGCCGCCGGAAAGAAGCAGGAAGCCTGCCACCATAACCAGCACACCGGCTATCATAAGACGCACGCCCTTTGCCGATACGGCCATCTTTGACGTGGACGGAGGAGTAGTCTGTTTGGGAGATTTTTTATTGACCATAATATATCAATATGCATAGAGTTTGTCGCGGTTGTAGCCCACCATGCGGCCAACCACGAAGAAAGTGCTTATGGCGCAGATTCCAACGCCGGCAAGCACCATTATACCCATCACCACCAGCAAAGACTCCAGCTGGAAAATCTGGAACAGCTGCACGAATTCATCCTTGAGGACGAACAGGCCGCCAATAAGCAGAAGGATGGCCAGCAAAGCCGCAAAAAGGCCCTGCACGGCCGCACGGCCCACAAAAGGAGCCCTGATGTAGCCTTTGGTTGCACCTACAAGATGCATGGTATGGATGGAGAAACGGCGAGAGAAAAGTTCCAGCCGGATTACATTTGCAATGAGCACGAAGGAGATGAAAAGCAGAACCACCACCAGTATGGCAAGGCCCAGCGAAATCTTCTGCAGGTTCTGGTTAAGGGCATCCACAAGTGAGGTCTGGTACACAACTTCCTCCACCAGCGGGGATTCGGCCAGCATTTCCTTCATCACCGCCAGGCTGTCCGAAGAAACATAATCGGCCTGCAGGTTCACGTCTATGGAAATGGGCACCGGGGCCGATTCAAACACGTCCAGGAAGTCCTGGCCAAGCAGGCGGGACATTTCCTCCACGCCTTCTTCACGGGAGACGAAGCGAGTGGAACGGACGCCGGGGAGGGCCGCCACCTTGCTTTCGTACTGCATTGCCTCCTCCTCGTTCACATATTCTTTGAGGAGGACGGACACCTGCATGTTCTCTTTGAAGTAGTTGCTAACCGCCCTGGCGTTTACCAGAAGCAGCGTGCCCATGCCCACCAGCAGCAGCACCAGGGCCAGGCTTATAACCGTGGAAACCCAGGCGCTTACAAGGCGCCTGCGGATGGCCGTATTACTCTTGGAAGATGCCATAACACACCTAATTTAGCCCCAAAGTTAACCAAACACAACGAAAAACTCAAAAATTTTTAGTAACTTTGTGGAATAAATGACAATAGCTATGGGAGAACCCGCAAAGAAGATACTTTTCGTAAACGCCGAAATGTTCCCTTACCTGCCGGAAACCAGGATGTCCAAAGTGTGCCGTGAGCTGCCCCAGGGTATCCAGGAACGCCACAGGGAAATCCGCGCCTTCATGCCCAGGTACGGCTGCATCAACGAAAGGAAAAATCAGCTGCACGAGGTTATCCGCCTCTCCGGAATGAACATCATCATCTCGGACGTGGACCGTCCCCTTGTCATTAAAGTGGCATCCATCTCATCGGCCCGCATACAGGTATATTTCATCGACAACGAGGATTATTTCCGTCGCAAGCAAATTTATGCCGATGAAAACGGCAAACCCTTCGCCGACAATGGGGAAAGGGCCGTTTTCTTTGCCCGCGGAGTCCTTGAAACCGTGAAAAAGCTGCGCTGGGCGCCGGATGTGATCCACTGCTCGGGCTGGATAACCCATGTGCTCCCCCTGTATCTCAAGAAAGCATATAAGGACGACCCCATCTTCTCAAATTCAAAAGTAGTACTGTCCCTGTTCGACGATGTAAAGGCGGATCCTCTGTCCCCCGGCCTGGCGGGCGCCCTCCAGTTCGGCGCCATCAAGCCGGAAGACATCAATATCGGCAAGGAGCCCACAGGCATGGAACTTGCTAAACTTGCCGTGCAGTATTCCGACGGCATTATCATGGGCAGCCCGGACGTAGCACCGGAACTTGCAGAAAACTGCAAGGCCAGCGGCCTTCCCATCCTGCCTTTCGACAATGCCGCAATTGAAAACGGAAGTTACATGGACAGCCACAACGCATTTTACGACGAAATCCTGAAATGAAGAAAACTATAGCCCTGTTGGCAGCTGCAGCCCTGCTTGCATGCGCGTGCGTGAAAGTGGACAAAAGCCTTGGGAAATCCCTGGTGGACAAAAGCCTGATTTTTGACACCTATACCGTTGAATTCCCCCTGGAAGAAATAAGTCTTCAAAAGTCTAAAGACTTGTCGGCATTCTCGGACAAGCGCATGACAATAGGCGCAATCCGGGACGAAACCTTCGGCCTCACAACGCGTGAAGCCGCTTTTGCGCTAATTCCCGTTCTGGATACCCTGGACTTCGGTACCAATCCCACGGCCGTGGATTTCGCCCTTTATTTTGCCCTGGATTCCGTATCGGTTGCCGACGACAGCCAAAAACGTATAATCCAGAACCTTCTGGTTACGGAACTTCTGGAAAGGGTACCCACCAAAATGGCCTCTACATCGGCCCATCTTAAACATGGCACCGACCTTATCACCAATGGTATTCCCACATTCAACGGCAGCGGTGCAATATCCATCAAATTCACGCAGGAGTATGCCCAGAAATACGTGAATGCCATCCACGAGCTTGGCCCGGTGCTCAAAGACCGTGAAAGCGAAAGCGGCGTGGACAAGTACGAGGATTTTGTAAACCGACTGCCCGGAATACATGTTACCACGGATACGCCGGACGGCTTTGGCGGACGCATAAACCTGTTCCAGTTCTCCTGCCTCAGCGTGGAAAGCAATTACTACAGGCGCAACAACAACATTGGCATACTTAAGGTTCACTCCACCTGGGACGGCGTGCAAAAGGATTCCACTTTCATGTTCCTGCCCGGCGAAACCGAGTTCGAAGACGAGCAGGCATACCTGGACGCCAACACCAAGTTCTACCAGTATTCCTATAATACAACCACCCACAGCACGGAATCCAGGAAACCGGAAGAGGTTATATACGTGGAAGGCGGCGGCGGACTTAAGCCGGTGATACGCGCAAAAGAGCTTCAGGAAAAGACCCGCCAGGCCATCATTGCGAAGGGCGGAGATCCGGACAAGGCCACAATTATCAAGGCCAGCATAGACCTGCCTTTCGAGATGCCGGACAATTACCGTGAGCTGGAGCACTTCCCCACCATGCTAAGCCCCACCATAAGAACCATCAAGACGGACGACGAGGGTAACGACATCATAGCCTTCGCAGGCCTCACGGACGCCAGCGTAAGCACGGAAAACCAGGGCGACATAGACCGTTCCAACCTGTGCTACAGCCCCGACATCACCTATCACATGCAGGAACTGCTAACCCGCACAGACCTGGACACCGCCACGGATGCCGATATCTGGCTCCTTACCATCCACACGGAAAAAGTGGCCGAGGCCAACGGCAGCGCATACGATAACGAGTATTACCGGAACCTCATGTATGCCAGCTACTACAACAGCATCTACGGCAACGGATACGGTTACTGCGGATATGGTGGATATGGTGGATATGGCTACAACAACTATAGCAATTACTACAGCTATATGATGATGGCCCAGATGATGGCAAGCTCCACGGAGCAAACCTACAGCTACACATCGGAGCTGGACAAAGACCGCTACTATAAAGCGGTGCTTAACGGCCCCATGGCCGCACAAGATGCAGTGCCGGTGTTCAGGGTAACGTTCGCAATCCCTGAGGGAGACTAAAAAAATTCCCGGGCCAATGACGGTCCGGGAATTTTTATGATGTCTCAACAATTACTCACCAATCTTTTCGGCTACTTTGTTGATGGCGTCGCCAACAGTTGCAATGCCGCTGGTTTCCTCATCTGGAATCTTGATGTTGAAGATGCGTTCGAATTCCATAAGGAGCTCTACGGTATCCAGGGAATCGGCACCTAGGTCGTTGGTGAAGCTGGCAGATTCTGTTACTGCGCTTTCCTCCACGCCAAGCTTGTCAACGATGATAGCCTTGACTTGCTTTACGATTTCTTCCTTTGTCATAATTGTAGGTTTTAAGTTTATTTATACGTTTTTTCTATATCCAATTTTGCATAATAACGCACAAATGTAATAAAAATTTTTCTTTTTGCAAAAAACTGCCTGTGCGTCACTTGTTATCGGCCACGGAATCCTTGCTAAGATTATACCAAATTCGCAGGCCGTTGAACGAATTCACAAGGTAGAAACAGTATTTTATGAACATCACCACGGTATAGCTGGATGCGGCCGATGACACCATGGTACTGCCCCAAAGAAGTATGGAGGCAATGTTCACAAGGATCCACAGGTACCACTGCTCGTAGAAGGCGAAGGCCATGAGGATTTGTCCGCCTATGTTGAAGGTGGTGCGGGCGGCATCGGCAAATACCTGGGTGCGGTTTATCTGGTCCGGCTCCACCGTCCAGAACTTTATGGCCAGGAGGATGCCGTAAATGGCGGCCAGGCCGGCCACGGTTGCTCCAAACACCAGCCAGCGCTGCTTTTTGTTGAGCCTGCGGGCCTTAACCTCCGTTTTTGCACCTACAGCTCCGCGCTTGCGCCACTGGAAAATGCCGATGATATTCATGGGCAGAAGGTAGAAAAGGTGCATGGAGAAATCGCCCCAGATTCCGTTATCGGCATCAACTATAAGGCAGCAGGCAATGTCAAGAATGCCGAAGATAAAGGTCCAGATTATGCCGTTGGCGCTAAGCACCGATGATGCCACGCCCATCACCGAGCCTAAGGCGGCGATGATGATAAGGGCCGTACGTGCCCCGGGCTCCTGCAGCTTGAATCCTGTTGTAATGGCGATAGCTATGACCATGAGGGTCATGAGTATCGCGCTGAACCATTTGTTAAACTGTTTCTCAGTCATCGTTCAAATAATCATGTATTTTTACCGCCAGCTGCGCTCCAACAAGGGCCGATAACTCTTCCAGAGGTGCGGCGGCAATTTTTGCAACCGAGCCGTAGTGCATGAGCATGCGCTGTTCCGTTTTGTCGCCTACGCCTTTGATTTCTCTTAGGGCGCTCTGGATGGCGGCTTTTGAGCGAAGGTCCCGGTGGAAGGTGATGCCAAAGCGGTGGGCCTCGTCCCTTATTCTCTGCAGCACCTTCAGTGCCTGCGAATTGCGGTCTATGAAAAGCGGGTACGAGTCCCCTACTCTTATTACTTCTTCCAGGCGTTTTGCCAGGCCTACAACTGTCACTCTGTCCAGCAGATCCAGCTCTGAGAGGGCTTCGTACGCACATTCCAGCTGCCCTTTCCCACCGTCAATTACTATTAACTGGGGGATGTCTTCCGGGGTTTCGGCCAGCATTCTGGAATAGCGGCGGTTCACCACCTCTTTCATGGAGGCAAAGTCGTTGGCGCCGATTACCGTTTTAATCTTGAACTTGCGGTAATCCTTTTTGGAGGGCTCTGCGTTGCGGAAAACCACGCAGCTGGCCACCGGGTTGGTGCCCTGGATGTTGGAGTTGTCAAAGCACTCCATGTGGCGGGGCAGTTCTTTCATGCCAAGCGCTTTCTGCAGTTCCTGCATCACGCTCATGTGGAATGCCTCCGGATCTGTGTGTTGTTTTTGCTTGAGGCTGTTGAAGTGGAATTCCTTGGCGTTCTTGGCGCTTAACTCCAGAAGAGCCAGTTTGTCGCCGCGCTGGGGAATCTTGAATTCCACGCCGGGAATTTCCACGTCCGGCATAAAAGGCACTATCACCTCCTTCGAAAGGGTGCCGAATTTATCTTCAATTTCGCCAATGAACGTGGACAGCATCACCGCCTGATCATCCTCCAGCTGGCTTTTCAGGCCGATATTCAGGCTTTGCACTATGGCACCGCCTTTGATTCTGAGGAAGTTGCCAAAGGCCTCGCCGCCGTCGAATACCATCGAGAAGACATCGGCATCCACATCGGCCGCCTGTGTTATGATGCTTTTGGCGTAATGCTTTTCAAGGTTGCGAAGTTTGTCCTTGTAGATTTGTGCTTCTTCGAAGGCCAGGCGCTCTGCTGCATCGGCCATCATGGCCTTGTAATGCCTGATCACTTCCCCGCCCCGGCCGCTCAGGATGTGCACTATTTCATCGATATTGGTGGCATATTCGGCCTTTGAAATTTTGCCGATACAGGGCGCCGCGCATTTGCCTATGTGGAATTTGAGGCAGGGACGGAACTTGCCGTGAAGGATGGCGTCCGAGGTGATTTTGAGGCTGCAGGTGCGCAGCTGGTAGATTTCGTCGAAGAATTCTATCATGCTGCGGGCGTGAAGGGCGCTGCTGTAGGGGCCGAAGTAGCGGTTTCCCTTGCCCTTTTCTATCCGGCGGGTCATGAACACCCTGGGGAATTCCTCTCCGGTGACGCATATCCAGGGGTAGGTCTTGGAGTCCTTTAGGAGGATGTTGTACTTGGGCTTGTACTGCTTTATCAGGTTGTTTTCTAAAAGCAGGGCATCGGCCTCAGAGTCCACTACCGAGAACTGGGCATCGGCAATCTTGCTTACCAGTATGCGGGTTTTGATATTAAGGCGCTCCGGGGGCACAAAATACTGCGCCACCCTCTTGTGGAGGTCTTTTGCCTTACCTACATAAATCACCTTTCCCTCGGCGTCATAGTATCTATACACGCCGGGGGAATGGGGAAATAAAGCTATTTTTTCTTTTACGGTCAATTTACTCGCTCAGGGCCTCTGCTACAGCTTCGCGAATCTCGTCGCCGCGAAGGTTGCGCTTGAGGATGGTGCCGTCGGGGCCGAAGAGGATGATGTGGGGAATGCCCTGGATGCCATAGATGTCGGTGGGCACTTTCTGGGCGTTGATAATCTGGTTCCACACTATGCCTTCTTCCTCGGCTGCCTTAACGGTGTCTTCCGGCTTGTCCCAAACTGCTACGGAGAGCATGTCGAATTTATCGCCGTGGAACTCGTTGTAAACAGCGCGGAGGTTGGGCATCTCGCCGCGGCAGGGGCCGCACCAGCTGGCCCAGAAATCTACCAGCATGTATTTGCCCTGGCCAACGAAGTCCGAGAACTTCACGCCGTCCACCTCGAAGTCAGTGAACATCATGCCTTCTGCGGTGCACTTGATAGCCTTCAGGCTTTCCTTGATACCATATACGAATGCCGAATCCTGACCGGTAACGGGGGCTTCAAGTTTTTCAATGTACTCTTCCAGATCTTCGGTTTCCATAAGGCCATAGAGGTTCTTAAGGGCCTCCACGCCAACCTGGTTGTCAAGGTTCTCTTTAAGGGCTTTGAGGTTGTAGTCCTGGAACACTTCGATTACGGAGTCCTGGTATGCCTCCACGGCATCCTCGTCCTCACCCAGTTCCAGCAGGCGGGCACTGTATTCCGCCATCAGGTTCTCGGTCCACTCATTCAGTTCTGCAAGTTTGTCCTCCACGGATTTGCTCTTGCAAGCAAAAGTGCATGCCAACACAATGGCCATTGCAATCATTAAGTTCTTTTTCATACTTTCAAAATTTACTGCAAAAGTACAAAAAAAATCTTGCGCGCGCGCAATTGCGGGTGATTAAAGCACAGTGACCGGGGTCAGAAAGCCCAAAGTGTGCTTTAGAGGGAGTCTCGGAGGTGCACTAAAGCACACTCATCGGGGTTCTGTGGCCGAAAGCGTGCTTTAAGCGCGGGAAGGCTGGCAGCTAAGTTGTTGATACACAGCGAAATACCGTATAGTCCTCGTTCAAAAAACGAACGAGGACTATACAACAACTCGCTTATAATCAATTACTTAACCGCCAGTGACCACAAGCAAAATACTTAGAAGCGGTAGCCTACGCCTAGCAGGAAGAGGGTGGCGGTGGTGCCTATGGTGAGTTCGGCCTGGCCGTACCAGTGTTTGCCGCCAACGCGCGCGCCAACCGGGGTAAGTGTAGGGAAAAACAGATATTGATATGGCAAGAAGAATCCCACGCCGGCGGCCGAATACATCTGGAACACCGGACTTTTGGCCAGCCAGTAATATCGGCCCATAACCGCTGCGCCACAACCACGATACGAATAATGAGTGCTTGACTCGGTTGGCTTGGCGTTCCAGTCAAAAATCGGCGGCCCGTCTTCGATCTGCCCGCTCTGGGGATATTGGGACTTAGTATAAATGTATCCGCATGTGGTAAAGATAACCGCCATTTCCCACCTTCTGTTAAACTGGTAGTTGTAGCCCACGTTCACATTGACGGGCATCATGGTTTTGTACCCGGTACCTGTGCGCCATCCTTCCATGGTAAGGCTGTTGTTAGGATCGCCGGGCGTGTGCAGCGATGCAAAAATGAATGGCAACCCCGTAGACACCGTCACCGAATGCGGATGATCAACATAATAATGATTCTCCTGAGCCCAAGCCCCCACAAACGGCAAAAGCATCACAATAATAAGAACAGTTTTTCTCATGGCCGATTAACTTTAGTATCAATAAGATGCACTTCAGGCCACATTCGTTGCAAGTTGGCCCGCGAGGGGAACGTTTTTGCCACAAAACGTGCCGCTCAAAGACCTCCGGGGCCGCGAGGGGTGCACTTTTGCCCAAAAACGTGCCCCTGGCGGTCCCCAAAAGCGACACAACGGGCACAATCCCCGTACACACTGGCAACTAATTCGTTAATAGTCAATGCGTTACCGTATAGTAATCGTTCAGAATTCGAACGATTACTATATAGCGACTCGCTGATAATCAGATACTTAGCCACCAGCGCGCACACGCAGCCAAGGCGGCTTGCGGCCCGGGGTGGGCACACGTGGCGGCAGCGCCCAATAATAAAATCACAAAATATTGTGAATTATGAGAAAGTGCAAAGTATACAATAACGGCGTATTTGCCGGCATCCTGGCCGAGGAGAGCCTAAAGATATGAAAAAGGAAATTGGCAGCACTATTCGATTGCGCCGGAAAGAGCTGGAAATCACTCAGCAGGAGCTGGCCGATCTTACCGATGTAGGTATCAACACGCTTGTTGCCATAGAACGAGGCCAGGGCAACCCGTCAATAGGTACCCTGGCAAAAATTGCCTCTGCAATAGGCTATGATTTAGTGCTGGTAAGGAGGAGTCTGTAGCCGTGGCTGGCCATCAATCGTCCCAAGTATATTCAATCCATCGTTCCTTCTCACCTTGGTTTTCTTCCGCAGGGCGTATCCAGTCACGCCAAGGAACACTGTTTTCCTCAATCAATCGCTTATAGAAATAAAACTCACCGCGAATAGTTTCACGGCCAGGATACTCAATATCAAACTCTAAGTAAAAATCCACGTCTCCTTCGCCACGATGAAACTCGACCCATCCCTCAAAAGAAGTTGGTATTGTATATCTTGAACTAAGGTAAAAAAGAACGTTACCGGCTTTGTCCATATGCTTCCCATCATTAACATAGTGGTAACGAACCCCCTCGTAGAATACGGGCAAATCGCTTTTCAAACTTATAAAAATAAGACCATAGAAATCCTGAACAAAACCAAAGTGAGCCTTATCGCTATCGTTAATATCATAACGGAATGCCGGGCCTTCAATATCCACAAAAGGTTTTGTGAAAACACCTACTTCCTTTTCCAACTGATCTATGTAGAATTCCACTTTCTCTCCATCACCCCCTATATACTCATAGCCAAAATAGGGCATATTAATATCCTTCCGGCATGACGAGAGTAAAACCGTGAGAACTAGTCCAATAGTAAAAGTCTTAATGATTCTATTCATGGTTCACCTAATTAACAAAAACAACAATAAGATGCACTTCCCACCGCGTTCGTTGCAACGCTCTACTCAATTTGAATTCCTTGGACTCCTCATCTATGGACAGCGACATCATCCCTAGTTTATTCAATCCATCGCTCCTTCTCACCCTTGTTTTCTTCCGCGGGACGTACCCAGTCACGCCAAGGAATGTGGAATTCCCCAATCATCCGCTTATAGAACTTCAAGCTACCGGTAATTTCCAGGTCATTCGGGTATTTGATTCCATATAGCAAATAAAACTCAACATCGTCGGCGCCATAGTGAAACTCAAT
>JAGCWB010000127.1 GCA_017962065.1 Bacteroidales bacterium | reverse complement strand
TGAAATTTACCGCACTATCAGGCGGTGGATGCGGCGGGGGACGGAAACCAGGATTTCGTAGGGGATGTTGCCTAGGATGGAGGCAATTTCGCTTACTGTGGGGTCTTCTCCGAAGATTGTGACAGTGTCACCTACCTGGCAGGGCACGCCGGTTACGTCCAGCATGCACCTATCCATGCAAATATTGCCGATAGTGGGGACCCTGTGGCCATTCACAGAGAATGAGGCGTTGCCGCGGCCCAGGTGGCGGTCAATGCCATCGGCATAACCTACCGGAATTGTGGCTATTACTGTGCCTTCGGAGGCGTGGCCCCATCGGCCGTAACCTACTGTGTCGGAAGAAGTTAACTTCTTAACCTGCAAAACTTTGCACTTGAGCGAAGCAACTGGGGTGAGCTTTTTCTCCGGGAGGGCGCTTATGCCGTAGATGCCAATGCCCAGGCGCACCATGTCAAACTGGTACTGGGGGAATCGCTCTATGCCGGCGCTGTTCAGGATGTGGCGCATGGGCATGTAGCCTATGCCGTCGGCTATGTAATTGACGTTGTCCCGGAACGTGTGTATCTGGCCAAGGGTGAAGTTGTCTTCCGCGGGGTCTTCGGCCACGCATAAATGGGAAAACACAGCCTTGACCTTTACCTCCGGCGTAACTTTAAGATACTCAACCAGCTCCGGCAGCTCTTCCTTTACAAAACCCAGCCTGTGCATGCCGGTGTCCAACTTTATATGCACTGGGTAATCCTTGAGGCCATGTTTGCGGAGCACTTCCACCAGCTTACGAAGCGAATACAGGTTGGGGATGGAAGGCTCCATGCGGGTTTGGATAATCTCCGGATAGAAGTCCGTGCCGGCTGTGAGAACCAGAATGGGCAGCGAGATACCGTTGCGCCTTAGCTCCAGGCCTTCCACGGGGTATGCCACTGCCAGATAATCGGCCCCTGCGCGCTGCATCATGGACGCGAATTCCACGCCGCCGTGCCCGTACGCATTGGCCTTGACCAGCACCAGAAGCTTGGTCTTAGGGTCCAGCAGGGAGCGGAAGTATCGGTAATTCTCCGTGGCGGCTTTAAGGTTTAGCTCCAAACGGGAGAAATCGTCCTGGATTTCGCGCATCAAGTTTGAGTTTAATCGTGCAAAATTAGCATTTCTGCCTGACATTTTATCATAAAATGTTTAAATTTGCACTGCAGGCTCGGTTTTTGAGGCCGATATGCGTCGATAAAAACAAAGAATATGTCAACATCAGCCATCTGGATTATAACCATAGTCGTAATGGTCCTCAGCATGATTATCCAAAGCATGCTCAAGAGCCGTTTCGCCAAGTATTCTCAGGTTCCGCTGCACGTCAGCGGAGCAGAAGTTGCCAGCCGCATGCTCCAGGCCCACGGCATCAGGGACGTAAAGATTGTGTCCATAAATGGCAAACTCACGGATCATTACGATCCTACCACCAAAACGGTGAACCTGAGCGAGGAAGTATATTTCGGCAAGTCCGTTGCCGCTGCTGCCGTTGCTGCCCACGAATGCGGCCATGTGGTGCAGCACGCCACCGGTTATGCCTGGCTGCGCATGCGTTCGGCTCTGGTTCCGGTGGTTTCTTTTTCCAGCAATATCGTGTCCTGGGTGCTTCTGGCGGGGGTTATCTTCATCAACACATTCCCTTCGCTGCTTTGGATCGGCATCGGCCTGTTTGCCCTTACAACCCTTTTCAGTTTTATAACCCTGCCGGTAGAAATCAATGCCAGCGCCAGGGCCGTAGAGTGGCTGGAAGGCGCCGGAATTGTAAACTACGAGACCAAGCCCATGGCCGTGGATGCTTTGAAATGGGCGGCATACACATACGTTATAGCAGCCCTTGGCTCCCTTGCTACGCTGCTATATTATATCTCTATGGCTAATAGAAGGAGCTAAAGCATCAAGCCAGCTTTCACTTTTTCGGCGGCCTGGTCTCCTTTCAGGTAACGGAGAATTGCAAGGCCGAAGTTTACGGCGTGCCCGGCCCCGCGGCCTGTGATTATCTGACCGTCGGTGACGGTGCTTTCCGGAGTGAATATTGCGCCTTTGGCAATTAGCGGGTCCTGAAAACCGTCGAAGCATGTGAAGTGCTTGCCTTCAAGGCCGGGAAGTTGGGAAACAACCAGGCCGGGAGCGGCGCAGATTGCTGCCACGGCACCTCCGCGGGCATAGTGGTCCTGGAGGATTTCCATAAGTTCTGCGTGCTGAGCCAGGTTCTTGCTGCCGGGCATGCCGCCTGGGAAGATCATTACGTCTTCCGCTCCGGTGCCGGGCTCCATGACTTCAAGATCGTCCCAGTTTGTATCTACCGAAACTGGCAGCCCGTGTGAGCTTTCCACCATGTATTCGTTAGTGATTGACACCGTTCTTACATCCACGCCGCCGCGCAGCAGCACGTCCCTTGTTCCCAGGGCTTCCATGTCCTCGAAACCATCGGCCAAAAAAATGTGTACTCCTTTCATGCTTCTGTTATTTTTCCCAAAGATAGCACTTTTTCCAAAGAAATGTTATATCTTTGCAGTCCCGATCTTGAACTGTGGTGTAATGGTAGCACTAGGGATTTTGGTTCCCTCAGTCAGCGTTCGAATCGCTGCAGTTCAACGGATTTCCAGCCAGTTCCGCTCGTGGAGCTGGCTTTTTTGTATCAGTGGCCGATTTTTCACTGGCGGCTAAGTTGTTGATACACAGCGAGATGCTGTGTAACCGTCGTTCGATTTTTGAACGACGGTTGTATAGGAAGTAGCTGATACTCAGCAAATTAGCCGCCAGCTGACAAACAGCCACAACGACGTAAAAGTCCCCCTAGAACAGCGTGGGATGGGATTCGTCCAGTTCGGAGAGGATTTTGGACATTATGGCTTCGCGGAAGAGGGCGCTTTTTGCATGCACCTTGAAGCGGGTGCAGTATTCTTCTATGGCTGCCATTTCGCTGTCGTTGAAGTACAGGACATGGCGGTTCTTGCGCAGAAGAAGGGCTTTTTGCTTGGAAAGGTATGCTGGATCTACTCCGGGGATTTTCTTGCGGGCCATAACTACAAGTTTACGTACCGGTGCTGCACCACACCTTTTTTATCTACTTCAATTATCATGGGAAGGGCCGATAAATCGAAGCTGTCCATAAGAAGCTGCCATGTATCGGGATAAGCCTCCTGCAAATAATCAAGATCCACAAGAAGAACCCTGGCACGGGCATTAGCCCCCACAATAGAATCCACGGCCTCAAGCGTTTCCTTGCAGGAAGAACAGCCGCCGGTGTAGAACACGACATAGCCGGGCCGACCGCCAAAAGAGCTCAATGAGAACTCCCCGCTACGGGTGCCGGAACTGAAAAGGCACTTATGCTTACGCAAAACGCCAGGCACCTTAATATCCGGCAAAACAGATCCTACAGGCGTGCGGGAGGCCAAATCGGCCAAAAGCTCACCCAGCGACACAACCTGCGCTTTGTCCAAATCCGTGTTCCAAACTTCCGGCAGATTAATGTACTTTTGCACAAAAGGCACAACTGCATCACGGAACACCTCCGTCTTCTGAGAGGAGATATAATACAGCATATCCCCCATCACCTGCTTGAACGCCTCTACATCGCCTTCGCCAAAGGTACGGGCCGCCAGATAATCGGCAACATCCATAACATCGGAGGCCGATAATGAATCTCCATAGGCTGCAAAGAGCTCGCCCATACGCGACATCTCACCTTCCTGGCCATACACATGTTCTTCCCTGCCAAGTTCTTTATTCAGAAGCAGTTCCAGCGCTCCGGTGTCCAATCCCCTGCCAACAATTACACCGGCAGGATTCACAAGGAACATGCGCGGAGTCTGGAGCACGCCGTAAAGCCTTTGCCAGTCGGAGCTAACAGAAGGGTCCCACAGGTGCACAAAGCAGTCTTTCCCGGCCTGCCACCCACGCCAGGCATCCTCCGAAGCCCCAACATAAATAGCATAAACGGTAATGGGATACTTGCCGGCCCGGGCCAAAGACAACAACCGCGGCGTCTCAGAAGCACAGGTGGAACATCCTGTATCGTAAAAATACAAAACGTTGTAAGCGCCCAAAGAAGGCACCTCAACAGTCTCCCCGGCAGTATCAAAAAGCTTCACGCGTGGCGCCTGCATTCCAATCAAAGAAGACTGGTTAAACTGCGCAAACAACTGAGCGTGAAACATATCCTCGTCGGTTTTCATCTTAACGACACCGGACATGAACCACTTTTGGGCAACGTGAACGGCCACTGCATCGTCGCCCATTATACGGGATTTAAGGTAATGATCGTAAATTTTAAGAGCCGTATATTGCCGCACAAGAGAATCCTGACAGGCCGATATCAAGAAATCACACTCGGCATTCTGCACGGCGGCACTCTCCCCCGCCAGTGCGATAAAATATTCATCCAGTTTGGCGCCAAGCTCCGGATAAGGTTCCTGAGCCAGGGCAACGGAAAGGCCTAAAACGGCAGCCAGAAGGCATGCAAGCAGCTTTTTCATAGCTTGACCCCCTCCGGAATAAAGGCCGAATAGTCGCCTCCATGACGAAGGATATCGCGCACGGCCGATGAACTGATGTGCGCAAATTCCTGCGCCGTGGGGATGATGATGGTTTCAATATCCGGGGCAAGGCGACGGTTGGCATCGGCAATGGAACGCTCGGTCTCAAAGTCTATCATATTGCGCACGCCGCGAACAATGTGCCGCACTCCAAGTTTGCGGCAGGCGTCAATGGTAAGGCTATCGTACGAAATAACCGACACTCCGCTAATCCCCGAAGTTGCCTGCCTGATTATGTCCAGGCGTTTTTCCATCTCAAAAAAGCCACGCTTGTCCTGATTGATACCAACTGCAACAACAACCTCGTCGAACATCGTGAGGGCGCGTTTGAGTATATTCAGATGGCCGGCGGTAAAAGGATCAAAAGAGCCGGGGAAAAGAGCTTTGGTTTTCATAATTGCCACTGTATGGGAGTTTTACCCTCGGAAGCGAGTATTTGATTGGTCTTTGAAAAATGCCTGCAGCCGAAAAACGCGCCGCCGGCAAGAGGCGAAGGATGCGCCGCCGTAAGCACAAAATGCCTGGTGGTATCTATAAGGGCCGATTTAGCTTTGGCGTAATTACCCCATAGAAGGAAAACTACACCGCTGCAATTATCTGAGATATAGCGGATTACAGCATCGGTAAACTGTTCCCAGCCAATTCCGCTGTGCGAAGCAGCCCTGCCGCCTTCCACCGTAAGGATGCTGTTAAGCAGCAGCACCCCCTGCCGGGCCCAGCCTTCCAGATTAGGCCGGCCGCTCATGCGAACGCCAAGGTCGTCCTCTATTTCCTTATAAATATTGCGCAGCGACGGTGGCATACGTACCCCGTCCGGCACAGAGAACGACAGCCCCATGGCCTCCCCCGGATTGTGATACGGGTCCTGACCAAGGATAACCACCTTGACGGCCGATACGGGAGTAAGTTCAAAAGCACGGAAAATAAGGCTTCCGGGAGGGTAAATCACCTTCCCGGAGGCCTTTTCCTGATGAAGGAAGCGCACCAGCGATTCAAAGTAGGGTTTTTCAAACTCCCCCGCCAATGCGGCTTTCCAGCTGTTTTCGATTTTTACGTCCACTGTCTAAAAAATGACTCCGATAACATCGGCTATCGTTTTCACATAGACAAAGATAAGACCTTTTACGTAAATTTCCTTGATATCTTCTACATCTTTCCGGTTTTCTTCGGAAATTACTATGGTGTGGACTCCTGCGCGCTTGGCAGCGAGTATCTTTTCCTTTATGCCGCCAACCGGCAGTACACGGCCGCGGAGGGTCATTTCGCCCGTCATTGCTATGCCGCTCCTGGGGGCTTTTCCGCGAAGGGCGCTCACCATGGAACTTACCATGGTAATACCGGCCGACGGACCGTCCTTTGGCACCGCACCTTCCGGAACGTGGATATGGATGTCTTTTTTCATGAACTCTTCCGTTGTCATGCCGGCCAGATCCGGATGGGCTTTAAGATACTGCCAGGCTATCTGGGCGCTCTCTTTCATTACGTCGCCAAGGTTGCCGGTCATGGAAAGGGCTCCCTTGCCGTCGCTCACCTGGCTTTCTACAAAGAGAACTTCGCCGCCCATTTCCGTCCATGCAAGACCGGTTACGACGCCGGGGCCTTCGTTTCCCTTAACGTCGTCGTGGAATGCGGTGGGCAGGCCCAAATATTCTTTCAGGTGCTCCGGCAGAATCTCTTTAGGGAATTCCTGGCCCAAAGCGATCTTCTTGGCAGTTACGCGGGCAATCTTTGCAATTTGCTTCTCCAGGCCGCGGACGCCGCTCTCATGGGTGTATTTATCCACAATTTCCTGCAGGGCGGCATCGCTTATGGAAAGCTCATCGGCCCTTAAGCCATGCTCTGTGAGCTGCTTGGGTACCAGATACTTGCGGGCAATTTCCAGCTTTTCCTCGGCCAGATAGCCGCTAACGTTTATCATCTCCATACGGTCCTTAAGGGCGGGCTGGATGGTGCCTATGCCGTTGGCCGTAGTGATGAAAAGGACGTTGGAAAGGTCGTAGTCTATGTCCAGATAATTATCATGGAAGGTGTTGTTCTGCTCCGGATCCAAGGCTTCCAAAAGGGCCGATGAAGGGTCGCCTTTGAAGTCCGAGGAAAGTTTGTCAACTTCGTCCAGAACAATCACAGGATTGGACGTTCCAGCGCGCTGGATTCCGCTCAAAATACGGCCTGGGAGGGCTCCCACGTAGGTTTTGCGGTGACCGCGGATTTCGGCTTCATCGTGCATACCGCCAAGGGAAATGCGGATGTACTTTCGGCCCAGAGCCCGGGCGATACTCTTGCCAAGAGAGGTTTTTCCAACTCCAGGAGGGCCCCACAGGCAAAGTATTGGCGAGCGCATGTTACCTTTTAACTTAAGTACGGCAAGGTACTCTATGATGCGGTCCTTGACGGTATCCAGACCGAAATGGTCCTCGTCCAACACCTCCTGGGCGTGCTGGAGATCAAGGTTGTCGTCCGACATCTCGCCCCAGGGAAGGTCCAGCATGAACTGGATGAACTGATACTGGATGCTGTAGTCCGGCGAGGTGGGGTTGTACTTTTCCAGGCGGGCCATTTCCTTGTCGAAGATGGCGCGAACCTCCTTTGACCACTTCTTTTCATCGGCCCGGCGGCGCATCTTCTCGAACTCCTCGCCTTCGTCCATACCAAGTTCTTCCTGGATGGTACGGAGCTGATTGTTAAGGTAATATTCCCTTTGCTGCTGGTCAATGTCGGTCTTAACCTTCTGGTTAATTTCCTGCTTTATCTGCAGCAGCTGGGTCTGGGTATCAAGCACTTTAAGCAGGGCCAGTCCTCTTTCGTGTATGTCGGTGATTGACAGAAGGGCCGTGCGCTCGGCAAAATTTTCCACCTCTATGGTTGTGGCGATGAAATTCACCAGAAAGTGGAAATTATCGATGCTCCTTAAGGCGCCTACGGCCTCCTTGGGTGCAAAGGAGGAGGATTTCACTATCATTGCGGCTTTTTCCTTAAGGGAATCGGCAAGTACGCGAAGCTCCCTATCATCGGCATCGGCCGGAAGAGCTTCCTCCAAATAATTTACGCGACCTTCAAGATAAGGTTCCGTATTTACTATTTCCCTCAGTTCCACTAGCGAACCGCCCTGGAGGATGGCAGTGACGGTGCCGTCCGGCATTTCAAGGGTCTTGATAAGCTTGCAAGCGGTGCCAAAGCGACAAAGATCGGCCTCAAGAGGATCTTCCACCGACACATCCATCTGAGGGAAAGCGGCAAGCCATCCATTGCCGTTTTCTACATCGGCAACCAATTTTATGGATTTTTCGCGGCCGACGGTTACGGGGAATACCGTTCCGGGAAAAACTACGGCATTTCTGAGCGCCAAAACCGGAATTACGGGAGGCAGCTCCGATGTGTCCACCTTCATAGCCATGGCCTCGCCCACTACCGGCATTATATTAACCTCCACACCTTGCGGAGTCATGAATCCTTCTAAACTTTTCATATCAACTGACATTTTGTCATAACAAATGGACACAATTATCCAT
>JAGCWB010000126.1 GCA_017962065.1 Bacteroidales bacterium | reverse complement strand
GGAGCCGATGCTGTGCTAATCGGAGACCCTTTGACAGACCTGTACAATCCCAATCTTATCCGCGCGTCCATTGGGGCCGTGTTCACCGTTCCGGTGGTGGCTGCACCATCGGCCGATATCATTGCCTTTTTGAAAGAGCGTAATATTCAGATACTTACAGCCCAGTTGCAGGATTCTTCACTGTATTACGATGTGGACATGAAGCGGGGTACGGCGCTGGTGATGGGCACCGAATCCACCGGCCTGACGCCTCAGTGGCGGCAGGCGGCATCGGCCCATATCCGCATACCCATGCTGGGCCGCCTTGATAGCCTTAATGTCTCAGTAAGCGCCGCCATCCTGCTGTTCGAAGCAGTGCGGCAGAGGCAGGGGTAAAATTATTTCGCCAATTGAATTGCGCCATCCACTCCTAGTGAGGCCACTAGCATTATGGCGCCTGCAAGAAACACTCCTGCCAGTACGGCGAGGGTGCTTTTCTTGAAATCCATATCAAGTATGCTGGCGGCAAGCATGCCGGTCCAGGCCCCGGTGCCGGGCAGTGGAATTCCCACGAACAGGAACAGTGCCCAATAAAGGCCCCGGCCAGCTTTGGCTTCCAGTTTTTGGCCTCCTTTTTCTCCTTTCTCAAGGCACCAGGTAAAGAACGGGCCGATAACTTTCTTATCCTTTCCCCATTCCAGGACCCTGCGGGCAAAAAGGTAAATGAATGGCACCGGAATCATATTTCCTATGATGGCCACTATAATTGATGGCATCAGGGGAAGACCCCATAGCACGGCGTAGGGAATGGCTCCGCGGATTTCTATCAGCGGCAGCATTGAAATGAGAAAGACCCAGATATACTTTTTCATCGGCCTGCTAGACTGGCTGGTTGGCGGCTATGAGGGCCTTGATTTCCTCTTTGGCGGTGCGCCAGCGTGGGATGTCAATCTTGGTGCCGATGACTTCCACCACCTTTGCGGCTATGATGGAGCCAATTTCTCCGCATACTCTCAGGGGCATGCCAAGGGAATGGGCATAGAGGAAACCGGCAGCATAGGTATCTCCGGCACCAGTGGCATCAATGGGATTTGCCGGCCAGGGTTCGATGAAGTGATATTCATCGCCTGCCTTTACCATGGAACCGGACTTGCCAACTTTGAGGACGGCAATCTTGCAGTGCTTAGCCAGTTCAACTATAGCCTCCTGAGGCTCCATTTTTGTGAAGGCCTTGGCCTCTGACTCGTTGGCAAAGACTATGTCCACATAATTTTCTACCAGATTGTGGAAGAAGGCATCGTTGGATTCCACCACGTTATAGGAGGCCATATCTATTGAAATGATGCATCCGGCCTGCTTTGCCAGGCGGGCGGCCTTGGAGATAAGTTCCTGGTTTTGCACCAGATAACCTTCAATATGGAAGTAATCGTAGCCTTGAAACTGCTCCAGACAAAGATCGTCCGGACCTAGCTCCAGAGTGGCGCCCATATAATCGGCAAAAGTGCGCTCTGCGTTGGCGCCGGTTATGAACACCATGCACCGTCCGCTGGACTTTGGGCTGTAAAGCATTTGAGCGCGCACGCCGTACTGCTCCATGGTGCTTTTGAAAAGGTTGCCAAGGTCGTCGTTGCCAATTTTGCCGATGAAGCCGGACTGCATGCCGAAAATGGCCGTACAGGTTATTGTATTGGCAGCGCTGCCACCGGGAACATACTTTACTCCATATTCCTTAAGGGCCTCCCAAATACGGTCTCCGGTTTCCATATCCACATGCTGCATGCTGCCAAGGGGCAGGTGATACTTCTGTAGAAGACTGTCGTCCGGGAGGACGGCCAGGATGTCGGTGAGGGCATTGCCAATGCCAAGTATAGATTTCATAGCCGATATGATTGTCTGGTAACTTACAAAAATAGTGATTTTTTGCCTATTTTCCATTATCTTTGCGCCGGACATGGACAAGAAAACCAAAAATATTATCCAATATATCTTCTGGATCGTCGTGGCGGTGGTCCTGGTGTATTTTTGTCTCAAAAGCATAGACTGGGATCAGTTCATGCAGGCCATGAAGGTATGCCGATGGGAATACGTTATCATCTCCATGATTCTTGGCACCGTAGTGTTCTATATAAGAGGTTGCCGATGGCGCATGCTGTTGCTGCCCTTTGATCCTTCAACTTCAAGAGTCACCTGCTTCAATTCATACAATATATGTATGGCCGTAAACCTGGCCCTTCCCCGTGCCGGAGAGGTGGTGAAACTGGGTTACGTGGTCAAGCATTCGGCCGTAGATGAGAACGGAAAAAGGCTGCTCACATTTGACAAAGCCCTTGGCACTCTGTTAATTGAGCGCGCCTGGGATGCCATTGTCACAGTTGCAATGGCGGCTGTGCTTGTTGCAGTAATGTGGGATAGTTTTGGCGGATACCTTCTGGAAAGCATAGAGAGCATCGGTGGCAGCAGCACACTCATTTGGGCTGTGGCGGGGCTGATTGTTCTTATCGGCCTTATTGTTTACCCATCTTATATTTTCCGTGAAAAAGGCAGGGTATGGGGAAAAATCTGGGGCTTTCTGGCCGGTATCGGCAATGGCCTCGGCTCTTTTATGAAGATGGATAAGGTGTGGCTTTTCTTTGCCTACACTGCCGTCATCTGGATTATTTACTGGCAAATGAGCGCATGCATTATTTGGGCGTTGCAGGATATTGAGGCCTTCTCAAATCTTACGATGGCCGATGCATTCTTCTTCATGATTGCCGGCAGTATCAGCTCCGTTGTACCAGTTCCAGGCGGCTTCGGCGCATATCACGGCCTGGTTTGCGGAGCCATGCTAAGTATATGGGGCATACCTATCGGCACCGGCATGATTTACGCTACCTTGAACCATGAGTCGCAGGTAATTACGCAGGCGCTTTGCGGCCTTTGCTCATATATCCACGAAAGTTTTTTCCGTAAAGACTGATGCGCAAATTCGCTCTCATAGGCCATCCGGTGGCTGGTTCGCTTAGTCCCCGCATGATAGAGGCTGCGTATGGAGGCCGATACCGCTATGACCTTATCGACAGGGAGAACTTTGACGATGCATGGAACGCTTTCCTGGACGGTTATTACGGCATCAATGTAACCGCGCCGTTCAAACAGGATGCATTTGCGCGTGTGGACAAATTGTCACCAAACGCCCTTGCAACAGGTGCAGTAAACCTTGTAGTGCCATCCCCTGAGGGCGGATTTGCAGGCTACAACACAGACGTCGATGGCGTGCTTGGTGCCTTGAATGAAACCGGTCTGAGCTTTGCCGATGTACTTGTGGTTGGAACCGGCGGTGCCGCCCGGGCTGCAGTTTTTGCCGCAAAACTGATGGGATGCCGTGTAAGCGCAACCGGCCGCTCGCTTGAGAAAGCCGCCGCTCTCGGATGCCCTGTCGTCACCTTTGAGCAGGCCTCGAAGCTTAAGCCAGACCTTATCATCTACACCCTTCCGGGCAGCGCTCCCGTTCCTGTCGGCCTGCCCTTTGCCAACGCAGTCGTACTTGAGGCGGAATACCGTTATCCGGCCCTAAGCAGCGTAGAATGCCGATTATATGTGAGCGGGCGCAGATGGATGCTGTATCAGGCCGCTGCCGGATACAAACTCTTTACAGGTGAAGAACCTTCCGTGCAGGAAATGTTGCGCGCTTTGTAATTTTTTCGTATCTTGCAGGTGCGTTGCAGGAAGCCGCACGCACATTAAAATTATAGTATTATGTCACTTAACAAAGTCATGCTCATCGGTAACGTTGGAAAAGACCCGGATGTACGTTACCTCGAGAATAATCCGCAAAACCCGGGCAACAACACAAAAGTGGCTTCATTCCCCCTTGCCACGTCGGAACGTTACAGGGACCGCAACGGAGAACTCCGTGAAAACACCGAATGGCACAACATAGTAGCGTGGAGAGGAAATGCCGACGTGTGTGAAAAATTCGTCCGCAAAGGCACCCAGCTTTATATCGAAGGCCGTCTGCGCACCCGCCAGTGGACAGACCAGACAGGCGCCAAGCGCTACACCACGGAAGTAATTGCCGATACCCTCCAGCTCCTTGGCAAACGTCCGGAAGGAGAAGGTGCCCAGGGCGCTGCAGCCCCTCAGTGCGGCTACCAGGGCGGTTATGCCCAGCAGGCTCCCCAGACCGCGCCCGTGGCTCCTCAGGCCGCTCCGGTTCAGCAGCCCGTTAACCCGGACTACCAGGGCCCCATGCCCGCCGCCGAGCCCTCGGACGATCTTCCGTTCTAAACAGATTTTGGACACATTATGGGAAAGGTCGGCACCAAATGCCGACCTTTCCCAAAATTGCAACCTTCCTTGCCCGAGGCTTATTCGGCAGGAGCGGCTTCAAGTTTGGCAGCGAAGTGCTTGTACATGACAGCTTCCAAGCCGATCATGAATGCGATGGCTGCAATGAGTATCAGGAAAGCGAGCACTCCGCCAACTTTGGGGATTGATGCAAAGATTCCAGCTACAAGGCATACGGCAAGGCCGGCAGCAGCATAGATTAAGAAGATTCTCCATTTTTCGCCGCAGGTGGTATCGTAGCTGGTGCTAAGGGATTTAAGCGGGGACAGGCCCTTGTCCACAAAGAAGAGCATGGAATACCTCCAGGCTATTCCCAATACTATTGCAGGAATAAAGAAGAACACTCCGGCAGCGCCCAGACCGGCGGTTTCCAGGCCCATAAGGAGGAAGAAGTCGCCAAGACCCTTGTAATTTTGTTTGCTGAAGATGGAAAGGGGGTCAATCGCTTCGCCCTTACTGAGGGCTGCGACAATTTTGAAAAAGCCGATGGTGGTTCCCACATTAAGGTAAGGAATCCAGACGGTAAGGACGTAAAGGATAACAGTAAGAAGCAGGTTAACGGCATTTGCCATGCCAAGTTTAAAGGCATCGGCAAAGGTTTGAGTAAAGTTAAGTTTGTTCTCCATATTATAATTATTAAAGGTTTAAATTCAGTTCCACGGGGCAATGGTCAGAACCGTAAATCTCGTTATGAATATCGGTTAATCCGATATTTCCTTTCAGGGCCTCCCCTACCAGAAAATAGTCTATGCGCCAACCGGCGTTTCTGGCTCTTGCATTCATACGATAGCTCCACCAGGAGTATTTGGCCTCACCGGGATGCTGGTAGCGCCAGCTGTCCACAAAACCAGCCGCAAGAAGAGCCGACATTTTTCCTCTCTCCTGATCCGTAAAACCGGCATTCATGTGGTTTGTAGATGGATTTTTAAGGTCAATCTCCTCATGGGCGACGTTAAGGTCTCCGCAGTAAATAACGGGTTTTGGAAGACTGATAAGATATGCCCTCAGCGCGTCTTCCCACTCCATACGGTAATCCAGTCTTTTTAGGCCGTCTTGGGAGTTGGGAACATATGCGCACACCAGAAAGAATTTGTCGTATTCCAAGGTGATTAGCCTGCCCTCGTGGTCGTGTTCCGGAATTCCCATACCGCATTTCACGGAAAGCGGAGTGTGTTTTGTGTAAATGGCAGTGC
>JAGCWB010000125.1 GCA_017962065.1 Bacteroidales bacterium | reverse complement strand
TAGGAGTGCGCGTTCTTAGCGGAGAAAAAACCGGCTACGCATACTCGGAAAGCACCGCGTGGGAAGATATGCTCTCCTGCGCAAAAGCAGCCGCCCAAAGAGCTGAGAAACCAGCTGACGTAAGTCCTTACGGAACACGCAATCCCAGCCGCGGGGAGCCCAATCCGGCCGCAGACCGCTATCCCATACAGGCCCCATGGCGCGGCGTCCCCCTATCGGCCTTCCTCCCCTTCCTCCAGAAACTGGAGGCCAGTGTACGCCAAAAGGACAGCCGTATAGTTAAAGTGATTGCCAACCTGGCCTTCCAGGTGACGGACGTGCTTATGTATAACTCGTCCCGGGAGCTCAAATGGGACACCCGTCCTATGGGAAGTGTCTCAGTTACAGCGGTTTTCCAGCAGGGAAGCCTGGCGGAGAACAAGTCCACCTCCCGCAGTTTCCGCAAAGGGGCCGATATGCTTACGGACGCCCTAATAGAGGAGATATCCTCTGAAATAGTGCGCGGAATTGACGACCGCTTTGCCGCCACCAGGCCCAAAGGCGGCCGCATGCCGGTAGTGATGGGCGCGGGGGCCTCAGGAATCCTGCTTCACGAAGCAATGGGCCACGCATTCGAGGCCGATTTCAACCGCAAAGGCACCTCCATCTTTGCCGATAAAATGGGTAAACAGATATGCCCCAAAGGCATAAACATTATTGACGACGGCACCCTTGCAGGCAACCGCGGAGCCCTGAATTTTGACGACGAAGGTATCCCCGGACAGAAGACATATATGGTAGAGGACGGAGTCCTGACCTCCTACCTGCACGACCGCATAAGCGCAGCCCATTACGGCGTGCGTCCAACCGGCAACGGCCGCAGGGAAAGCTTCCGCTACGCCCCCATCCCCCGCATGAGGGCAACCTACATGGAAAGCGGCACGGCCAAGGCCGATGACCTGATTGCCGAAGTGTCAAAAGGCATATACGTAGATGAATTCTCAAACGGCCAGGTACAGATAGGAGAAGGCGATTTCACCTTCTACGTAAAGTCCGGCTACCTCATTGAAAACGGCCGCTTGACGCGTCCGGTGAAGGATATCAACATAATAGGCAATGGTCCCGCCGCGCTTGCCGATATCAGGGGCGTGGCCGACGACCTTGCAATAGATCCTGGCGCCTGGACCTGCGGAAAGGAGCAGAGCGTGCCGGTTAGCTGCGGCATACCAAGCGTACTTATCGGCAATTTAACGGTAGGAGGAGAATAAGATGGAAGCAATACTCACTCAAGCCGAAATATCGCTGGCACAGCACTGCCTGGAATATGCCATGGCGCAAGGCGCAGGCAAGGTACGCATAACGCTCACTAAGAGCCTGATGAACCTTATCGGCCTGCTTAACGGAGAGGTGGATAAAACCTCCCATGCTCTGGACAGGAGCCTCCAGATCCAGCTTTTTGTGAATGGCCGATATGGGGCTTTCTCATCCAACCGCCTGGAGCGCGAGGGACTGGAGGATTTTATCCGTGAGGCTATTGACACCGTAAAGATGCTGGAAGAAGATTCCTGCCGGGACCTCCCTGCCCCGGAGCGTGTGGCAAAGGATGCTCTCACCGGCCGGGAACTTGATCTGTATGATCCTGCTTATGAGGAATTATCGGCCTCCAAACGCAGGGAAATTGCGCTGGCATCCTGCTTCCATAACGGCCCCATGCTTATTTCCGAGGAAGGCGAATACTCAGATTCTGTCTTTGACAGCCTTACAATAGATTCCCAGGGGCTTTATGCCAGACATACGGAAACTTCGTTCGAGATTGGCTACGAATCAACGGTAGAAGATGCCCAAGGTAACCATCTTTCCAGTTACTGGTGGGATGCCGCTCCCCTGCTTAAGAACCTCAAATGGAAGGATTGCGCACGGACTGCTTACGAGAGAGCGGTTGCCCAGATCGGCCCACAGAGCGTGCCGGGCGGCAAATGTAACCTGATTGTGGACAGCGAATGTGCTTCTAAACTGGTGACTCCGCTTATCAATGCACTCGGCGGCTTTGCCCTGCAACAGAAGAATTCTTTCCTGGTGGACAGTCTTGGCAAAAAGCTGTTCCCGGATAATCTTACCATACTTGATGTCCCCCGTACCCCCGGAGACACCGGCTGCCGTCTTTTTGACAGTGAGGGCGTGGCCACAAGAGAAATGCCAATTATTGAGAACGGAATTGTAAAGACTTATTTCTTAAATACTTACATTGCCGCTAAGATGGGCATGGAACCCACCGTAGAGGATGCAACAAGAGTTAAGGTAACGCCCGTTGGCGGCTGCCGCAGCCAGGAAGAACTACTGGCAAAAGTTGGTGACGGAATACTTGTAACCGGCTTTAACGGCGGCAATTCCAATCCGGTAACCGGCAACTTCTCTTACGGCATAGAGGGCTTTATTATTAAGGACGGGGAAAAGGCACATCCGGTTCGCGAAATGCTGATTACAGGCAACTTCCTAAGCCTATGGGCCGGCCTTATAGCCACGGCCGATGACGCCCGTCCCTGCTTGTCCAAACTTATCCCCACCCTGGCTTTCAAGGATGTAGATTTCAGCGCATAATGAAAACTGCCGTTGTCATACTGAACTATAACACAATGGATTACCTCCGGCAATTCCTGCCGGGCCTTATTGCTTCATGCGAAGGCCTGGACGCTCAGGTTATAGTTGCCGACAACGCTTCTTCCGACGGTTCCGTGGAGTTTATGCGCAACTCGTTTCCGGATGTTCAGCTGCTTGTTTTTGACAAAAACTACGGCTTCACCGGAGGTTACAATAAGGCCCTGGAACAAATTGATGCCGAATACTTTGTGCTGATAAATTCAGATATCGAGGTTCCCTCCGGCTGGCTGCGGCCACTTGTGGAATGGATGGATTCCCATCAGGACTGCGGGGCCTGCGGTCCAAAACTTCTGGCCTATAACCGGCGGGAAGTTTTTGAGTATGCCGGAGCAGCCGGCGGCCTTATAGACAGGTACGGCTATCCGTTCTGCCGCGGGCGTATAATGCAAAAGGTAGAGAAAGACTGTGGGCAGTACGACTCCCCTGCCGATGTCCTTTGGGTAAGCGGCGCATGCCTTATGGTACGATCCAGCGTATGGAAGCTTCTGGGAGGCCTTGACGACAGATTTTTCGCCCACATGGAAGAGATTGACCTGTGCTGGAGAATGCAGCTGCTGGGATGGAAAGTCACTGTGGTTCCAGAGTCTTTTGTATATCATATAGGCGGTGGCACCCTTTCCAACAACTCTCCCTTCAAGCTCCGGCTTAACTTCCGGAACAATCTGCTTCTTCTGGAAAACAATCTTCCGGCCACGTTTGCTTCCTTTGGCTTATCGCATGCAAAAGCCCGCCGCAAGGCCCGCTGGCGCATATTCTGCCGTATGTGCCTTGACGGTGCATCGGCCATGGTATATATCTTTACCGGCCATATCGATTTTTACAAGGCTGTTGTGCAGGCGCATAAAGAGTATCGCCAGTTGCGATCGGCCGGTCCCATACCTCCTTCCCCTCATCGGCCAGATGGCCTATATAACGGCTGGATAGTGCCCAGAGGGCTTTTCTCCCGCAAATAATCTTAGAATATGAAAAGGCTTGTTCTCTACCTTATGCCCCTTTTGATTTCCATTTCGGCCTGCGGTCCAAAATGGGTCTCGAAGGAGGCCGATTCCTATTCACTGATAATCCAGGAAGGCGGTCCTACCCTTGGCTATACATCAGCCCCGATCCTTCAGAATAAGGGCTATGCTTTCAAGGACCTTAACCGGAACGGAGTGCTGGACCCTTACGAGGACTGGCGGATTCCTTCGCTTGAGCGGGCACGGGACCTTGCCTCGAGGCTCAGCATAGAGGAGATAGCCGGTCTTATGCTTTACAGCAGCCACCAGGCCATTCCAGGTTCGGCTTATGGCTTTGGCGCGGCCTCTTATTCTCAACCAGACCACAATAGCTGGGACCTTACGGACCAGCAGAAAAAGTTCCTGAGGGACGACAATCTTCGCGCCGTTCTGGTGACAACCGTTGAAAGTCCGGAAGTCGCCGCCCGCTGGAATAATAATGTGCAGGCTTTTGTAGAGGGCCTGGGACACGGAATTCCGGCAAATAATTCCTCGGATCCCCGCAACGAGACAGCCGCTACGGCCGAATTCAACATGGGCGCAGGCGGGAATATTTCGTTGTGGCCCACTCCCCTTGGCCTGGCTGCCACTTTTGACCCTTCTATTGTACAACGCTTTGGCAGCGTGGCATCCCGCGAGTACAGGGCACTTGGTATTGCA
Organism: Bacteroidales bacterium; assembly: GCA_017962065.1. GTDB lineage: Bacteria > Bacteroidota > Bacteroidia > Bacteroidales > UBA932 > Cryptobacteroides. Next base: position 148 of record JAGCWB010000125.1, on the reverse strand, counting down.
ACCGCCCTTTCGCCTCAGATAGACCTTGCAACGGAACCGCGCTGGAGCCGCTTCGGAGGCACTTTTGGCGAGGATCCGGCCCTGGATACGGATATGGCCCGCGCCGATGTAGAAGGTTTTCAGACCACGACCGGCAGCCCGGACGGCT
>JAGCWB010000124.1 GCA_017962065.1 Bacteroidales bacterium | reverse complement strand
GTGAGCGACGAAGCCCGCATCAAGCATCACCAGGCGGCGGAAAGCGGTTGGTATCAGGGTCTTACGTTCTGGACCCCCAATATCAACCTTTTCCGTGACCCGCGCTGGGGCAGGGGAATGGAAACATACGGCGAGGACCCGTACCTCACCGGCGTACTGGGCCAGGCGGTGGTAAGGGGCCTTCAGGGCGATCCCAATGCCAAGGTGCTTAAAGCTCACGCCTGCGCAAAGCACTTTGCAGTACACTCCGGCACGGAAAAGAACCGCCACCGCTACGATGCGCAGGTTAGCGAACGCGACCTTAGGGAGAGCTATTTGCCCGCCTTCAAGGACCTTGTGACCAAGGCCGGCGTAAAGGAAGTTATGACCGCATACAACCGCTTCCGCGGTGAACCCTGCGCCGCCAGCAGCTACCTTGTAAACGACATTCTGCGCGGCGAATGGGGCTACAAAGGCATAATAGTCTCTGACTGCTGGGCCCTTGACGACTTTTACATGGAAGGCCGTCACGGCTACGTAAAAACCGGGGCCGAAACCGCCGCCAAGGCAGTGAAAAACGGCGTTGACATAGAATGCGGCGAAGCCTACAAATACATCCCCGACGCTGTTGCGCTGGGTCTTCTGGACGAAAAAGACCTTGATAGGAACGTCCTCAGGCTGCTCACTGAACGCTTCCGCCTGGGAGAAATGGACGGCACCTCGCCTTGGGACAATCTGGACACAACCCTTGTGGAAGGTCCGGAGCACAGGGCCCTTTCACTTAAAGCCGCCCACGAATCCATGGTTCTCCTGCAGAACAATGACAACATTCTCCCTCTGAAAGAAGACCAAAAGATAGTCCTGATGGGCCCCAATGCCGATGATAAAGAACTCATATGGGGTAACTACAATCCTGTGCCCAAATCCACAATAACCCTTCTGGAGGCCCTAAGAACCCGCATTCCGGACATTGAATACATAAAAGGCTGCGGCCTTGTGGACGGAGAGGAGCAGTTTGAAATAAAGGATGCTGATATCGTAATCTTTGCCGGCGGAATATCGCCCCGCCTGGAAGGCGAGGAAATGCCGGTGGAAGTACCCGGCTTTGACGGCGGCGACCGTACGGACATAGAAGTGCCCGCCGTCCAGCGTTCGCTTATGAAAAAGCTGCACGACCAAGGCAAGAAGATAGTCTTTGTGAACTTCTCCGGCGGCGCAATAGGCCTGGTCCCGGAAACGGAAAGTTGCAGCGCCATACTCCAGGCCTGGTATCCCGGCCAGGAAGGCGGCACAGCCATTGCCGATGTCCTTTTTGGCAACGTAAATCCCTCCGGAAAACTGCCTGTAACCTTCTACAAGAGTGTGGCCGACCTTCCGGAAGTGGAGAATTACGACATGGAAGGCCACACCTACCGTTATTTCCGCGGAGAGCCGCTGTTCCCCTTCGGATTCGGCCTAAGTTACAGCCAGTTTGAATACGGCGATGCCAAAATTGAAAAAGGTAACGTCGTAATCCCCGTAACCAATATAGGAAAGGCCGATGGTACGGAAGTAGCTCAACTTTATGTACAAAAGCCGGACGATGCAGAAGGCCCCAACAAGACCCTCCGGGCTTTTACGCGCGTAAACATCGCCTCCGGAGAAACCGTAAACGTAAAACTGCCACTGACGGCCGAAACCTTCCTATGGTGGGATCCGGTAAAGGCTGATATGGTGCCGGTCCACGGCAGCTACTGCCTGCTTTACGGAGGCAACAGCCGCGATCTTAAACAGTTGGACTATAAGTACTGATCTCCTCCGGAGTGAGGAACTTGGAGAATGACTTGAAGGAATTCTCCGGAATATCCTTTATATTGAAGAAGATGAAGGCATCCAGGCAGTCCTGGAAGTCCGGATCCACGTTGAAGTCAAGAATGTGGGATCCAAAAGAAATATACTTCCTCAATAACACCGGGATGCGGTATTGACCGTCGGAGATGGCCACAATCAGGCGGTCGAGGTCGTCAATTGTAGAGCAGCCTGCAAGGAGATGGTCCGGGTTCACGCGCAGGAAGTCCGGCTTGAATTCATGTGTGGCCTTAGCCATCTGTGAAGCCCCGTCCATCATATAGTGCTGCCGTATAAAGTGTACGATAAGGCTCTTGTAGAAGTGAGGCATTTCGTTGCTTATGCTTGCCGGGCCCAGCGTATATTGAATTCCGCCCATACGTACGCTGGCGGTAAGCAGCCCGGACAGTAGCAGCTTAAGAGGAGTAACCTCCTTCTGATACGCCGGTGCAATGAAAGTGCGTCCAAGTTCCATGCTCTTGTCAAGGTAGGGGAGCAATCCGCTCTGGAATTTGAACAGCGTAGAGGTGTAAAACGCCTGCGGACCTTCCGGACGGGCCATAAGTTCACGGCCCATACCAATCCTGTATGCGCCAACGATTTCCTGATTAGGGATGTTCCAGAGGATAAGATGCTTGTAATAAGTGTCATACTTATCCGTGTCCAGCGGCGTGCCGGTGCCTTCTCCCACTGCGCGGAAAGTAATTTCCCTAAGACGCGCAATTTCCCTCATGGAATGGGGAATATCGGCCGATGGACTAAGATAGCACCTGTAGTCACCGGATTCGAAGAGAGCACGGTCTTGAATGCGGGCGAATTCCTCACGGACAAGGGCCGGATCCTCCTGGGCGGCAACGGGCTGGGCCGGCTTGGAAGCGGCTGCAGGTTCATTTTCATGGCATAAAGCCTCCAGTGCATAGGTGCGGTTGCGGATATATTTGCCAAAGGTGGCCAGATCCATATCGGCAGTTTCGGCTGGCAAAATTGGCTGGCCGATACGCACCTGAACCACGGTTCCGCGCTTGTTGAAAAGTTCGTGCACCAGGCGCACGGTACGTAGCCTTCGGTGAATTTTTCCAAGGAAGTGGAAATTGGCCGAATTGGTGCCTTCGAAATAGATTGGAATTACCGGCAGGCCGGATTTTTTGATAAGCTTTATAATATTGTCGGCCCAGGGCTTGTCTTCGATCACGGGCTTTTCCGACACGGCTGTGCGGGCCTTGCCCTTTTGGTAGGTTGCAACCTCTCCGGCAGGGAAAAAGCCTATTCCGCCGCCGCTGAACATGTGGTTCAGGGCGGTGCGTATGCTGTTTACGCTGCGCGCGTCCATCTTGCCGGAAAGATTGTCCACCGGCAGGAAACCGTCTCTAAGGTTGGGTACAAGGGCCAGCAGCAGGGTGGTCATGAGTTTATAATCGCTCCTTAAACGACCTACGGTGTCGCATAGTATAAGGCCGTCTATGCTGCCGAAGTGATGGTTGGAAACAGTGACAAAGCCGCCTTCCTTGGGGATTCGTTCCAACTGATCGGCAGGAAGTACATAACTGATACCCAGTTCCTCCATAACATGTTTGGAGAAATCCGGCGAGTTGTCATCAGGGAATAATGCCTGGGTGGCGTTGGCTTTGTCAATTTCCAGGGTTTTCATGATAAGCCTTGCCACGGCCTTGCCGAAGCCTCCTTTAAGGCCCAGCATGTCCCGCAGTTTCTCTGCGCTTAATACATTTTCCACCCTTTCCATGTAACAAATATACACAGAAGTTGTGAAAATGAACTAAAAATTGTAAAAAAAGATGCCCGACCGTGCCTATTGGGCGATGAATGCGTAAGTAATGGTGCCCATCTGCCTTGCCGGGGCCGATGTTGAGGCCGAGAACTTGGAAAGCCTTGCGGCGCGGACGGCAAAGGTGCACAGGCACTGGTCGGCCGTTGAGATTTTGTCGTCCACTTTGGCGTTGATGACGTCTCCGCGGTTATTTACGGTTATGATTACCGTTACCTCGCCGGCGCCGTAGCAGCGGTATGCGGGAATGGGAAGATGGGTGGCTTTGCGTCCGTCAAGGCTCCAGGCCAGAACCGAGGGGCCGCTATAGGGACGGACCTCTGTCTTAGGATCCTCCTTCTTTTCCGGTGCGGCTGCGGCAAAGGCATCGGGCTCTTCCTGCTGCTGGTTCTGGCCGTCTTTGAGTTCCTGGGCCAGGCGCTCGGCTTCACGGTAGAGTTCCTCCGCGTTAATGCCTTTGTCGTCTTTAAGTGCGCTACGGTCCACTGTCACGTTCTTTACAGGCGTGTTGGCAGCGGCTACTGCAAGCATGCGCTCCAGGTCCATGGCGGCTTTCTCCTGAAGTTCTTCCAGCTGCTCCTGGCGCTCTATCTCTTCCTGTTGGGTGAAGTCCAGTACAAAGCTGTTCTCCTTCTGTATCTCAAAACTAATCCGGACCAGCAGCAAAACTATAATCACCGCGAGATGAACGCTCACGGTGATATAGATTCCAGCCTTTTGGTCCGGGCTCAGTTTCATTTCTTATGCTTGTTTTTCTTCTGGTTCAGAGCCTTTTCCACCGTTGTGGTGAGGATGTCGATTGCAACCTTGTTGTGGCCGCCCTGGGGCACTATGATATCGGCATATCTCTTGGAGGGCTCGATGAACTGCAGGTGCATGGGTTTCACTGTGTCGCAGTAGTGCTCGATGGCGGTTTCTATGGTGCGGCCTCGTTCGGCAATGTCCCTGACAATTATTCGCATGAGGCGGTCGTCGTCATCGGCATCTACGAAGATCTTGATGTTCATCTGGTCCCTCAGTTCCTTGCAGGTGAAGATCAGGATGCCTTCCACTATTATTACATCGGCCGGTTCTACCGTTACGGTTTCGGTGGTGGAACGCGAGCAGGTAATGTATGAATACACCGGCTGCTGGATGGTTTTACCGCTCTTGAGCTCCCTGATTTGCTGGCACATCAGTTTCCAGTCAATTGCGTCCGGGTGGTCGAAGTTTATGTTCTTCCTTTCTTCCACGGGGACATGGCTGGAATCCTTGTAGTAAGAATCCTGGGGAATCACAACTACACGGCCCTGCAGCTGGTTCACGATTGTCTTTACAACCGTAGTCTTTCCTGAGCCGGAACCTCCGGCAATGCCAATTACGAGCATAAGCTATAGTTTTGGGAGGGACTTACTTTATTAAATAATGGAGTTAGAATTTGGCGTTTTTAGGGGTACGAGGGAAGGGGATGACGTCGCGGATGTTGGCCATGCCGGTTACGAAGAGGAGGAGCCTCTCGAAACCTAGGCCGAAGCCGGAGTGGGGGACAGAGCCGTAGCGGCGGGTGTCAATGTACCATTCCAGGTTCTTGCGGCT